>SZXY01000113.1 GCA_005843805.1 Chlorobium sp. | reverse complement strand
AAGCAGCGGTCAGTTTGCTGTGATCGAAGGTTGCGGGTTTCCACTTTTTTGTGCTGTGGCACTCCGAGCAGCTCAATGTGAATTTCAGGTGCAGCTCATCGTTTGGCTGGTCGGTTTTATGGCAGTCGATGCACTGACGGGCGGAAGCGGCGGTCAGTGTTGCATGATCGAAGGTCGCCGGTTTCCAGTTTTTTGAGCTGTGGCAATCCGAGCAGTTGCCCTTGGCATAACGGTGCACGGCATCTTCAGGTTTCTGGTTTTTGTGGCAGGTTATGCACTCTTTTTGCAGTGAGTGTGACAGAGCGCTGTGCATGAAAGGTTTGACCGCTTTTGCAGCATCAACTCCCTTGTGATCGGCATGACAGTCTACGCATGAAGTGGCGGAAAGTCCCCTGTGAAAAAGAACTTTGGTGGAGTCTTTTGGAAGCAGTTTGCCAGCGACATTCCTGACGCTGATGTCGTTCTGTTTGTGGCAAGTGATGCACTGCAATGCGCTGGCGCCGCTGAAGGGTTTGTGGCACTCCAGGCATTGACGTTTAAGTGTCTGATGGCCTTGCATCAGCGGGCCGGGGTTGAGCAGCAGATCGGGAACTGCAAGCGCAAGGGCGGAGAGAATGATCGTGGACGTGATAAAAACAAAGAGTGGTTTCAATGCGTTACCTCCAGTTCAGAAAAAATAGTATGGACAGGATATGAATCAGGCACAATGCAACCAGTAATGAGACCATGGGCATGTGAACGTGTCTCCATTTTTCGAGTGTTTTGACGGTCAGGGTGTCCCAGTAGCGCTGCTGTTCCGGGTCATCAACCGAGGATGGATTGACGCCAAGTTGCTTCATTTTTTGTTTTACCTCTTCGCGAACTTTTTTCAGCAGATATTGCCCGACATGGCCGCTGGCAGTGACCACCATCATCAGTGCTGAGGCTGCCCAGGGAAGTAGCGCATTGAAATGGATTCCTGAGTGAACCAGAATCATCAGGGTGCCTACCCATCCGGCATTGCAGTGAAGCCGGAGGAAAAAGCTGAGCGCCCCGCCTCGTATTACCTTTTTTTTGCGGGCAGAGTAGGCAAATGAAAAAACAATGAAAGCGGTGCCGGGTACACCGAGGTATCGGCCTATCCATGCAAGATGTGCAACATGAAAAATATAGTCGAGCAGGATTGCTGCAATAATCAGCAGCAGATAGGATATTGTGAGCGGCAGGGCGCGTTGTACAAGGACTGATTTCCACATAGATTGATATCGTTCATCATGAATAACTCAGGGGAAAGTTACCCTGGTTTTTCCTAAAAGAGTCTGAAATTGATCTTAAAAAATTACAAAAAATTTTGCTGGTAACAGAGCAGAGATGCATTACGTTGACGGAAATGTCAGCTCAAATGTTGTTCCCGCAGTGGTTCCTCGTTTTACGGCGACCTTGATTTTTTGAAGGTCAGCAAGTTTTTTTACTATGGATAGTCCAAGTCCAAAACCGCCGGTACTTGAATTTCTTGATTCATCAACCCGGTAAAAGCGTTCAAAAACAGCATGAATTTTTTCTTCAGGGATGCCGATACCCTGATCGGTAATGGTGCAGAGTGTCGAACTGGCCTTTCGTTCTATGGCGATTATTATCGAAGAGTTGGATGGTGAATATTTGATGGCGTTTGAGAGAATGTTCTCAAAAATCATTTCGAGCATTGCCGCATCGGCAGCTACCAGAGATTGTTCTCTATGGTCAAGAGAGACTGAGATATTTTTTTCATGTGCCGATGGAAGGACTCTTGCAACAGCATCCTCAATATGTCCGCAAAGTTCTACTGTCTCGATGTGGGTGCTCATTTTGTTGCTCTCATAGCGGGCGAGTATCAGGAGCTGGTCAATCAGTCGGGCCATGCGGTTTAATTCCGTCAGGCAAAACTGAACCCTTGTTTCGTAATGCTCTCGTTCTCTTGGCTTGCGAACCAGTACTTCAAGAGTGCCCTTGACTGCAGCAAGCGGTGTTTTCAGTTCGTGTGAAGCATCGGATGTAAACTGTTTTTCACGCTGAAATGCTTCCTGCATACGGTCGAGCAGGGCATTGATGGTTGCTGATAACCGATATATCTCGTCATGATTAGAGGGCAAGGCGATTCGTTCATTGAGATTTGTCTGTGTCATTTTTTCGGCGGTAGCAATAACCTTTTCAATGGGGCGTATGCTTTTTCCGGCAATCAAACGGGTGAGGATAAAAAGTGTGATGATAATTGCGGGAAATGAAAAGAAAAAAACGTATTGAAGGTCATGCAAAACAATAATGGCGTTTTTAAGTGGCAAGGCAATGATCAGATAGCCTTCGGTTTTGCCCTGACGATTGACAAGAGGTACCTGTACCTGTCGTACTGTGGAATTGCCAACAGTGCTGTTGAAGTATGCGATTTGGGAGATGTCGGGATTGAATATCAGTAAGTTACGCGAAAGATTTTCTGATTTTTTTATGATCGTTCCTGCACTGTTGACAATCTGGATGAATTCTGCGTCAACATCATGTTTATTGTTCTCATGCTCATCGTCATTGCTTTTGTGATCTGCATCAAACTCCGAGAAGCTTGAAAACCCTTTGAAATCATTACGGTTTATATGTGAGTCGGTGAAAATTTCCGAAATCTCTTTACGGATTTCTTCATCGAATTGTCTGTAGACTACATTGTCCACCATGAAGTAAATAACAGTAAAGACAAGTGCGATCAGGAACGCCGTGGCAATGGTATAGTAGAAGGCAATACGGTTGCGCAAACTCATTCTCGACCATCTTTTCGAAAGGCCTCAATGATTTCGGTCAGAATGTATTGCTTCTGTTTTCATGCTGTTCAATCAGGTTTCACGAACAATATAACCCACTCCCCGGATGGTTTGAATAATATTTCCGCATCCTGTGTTTTCAAGCTTTCTGCGCAGAAACGTGATATAGACGTCGATCACGGAGGTATCGGAATCGAAATGGATATCCCAGACATGCTCTATGATGCGGCTTCTGGTGCAGACACGATCTTTATTACGGACCAGGTATTCGAGCAGGGCAAATTCTTTCGGAGTGAGTGAAAGCTCATTTGTATTGCAGAATACCTGGTGGGTTACCGGATTAATGGTAAGGGCTCCGGCACTCAATGACTCATCACCCTTTGACTTGTTTCTGAACTGTACTCTTATGCGTGCAAGCAGCTCTTCAAAGTCAAAGGGTTTTTTTATGTAGTCATTGGCTCCGGCGTCCAGGCCGAATACAACATCTTCGAGAGTGTCTTTCGCGGTCAGAAAAAGTATCGGAACCGTGCTGCCGGACTTGCGTATCTGCCGACAGACCTCTATGCCACTTATGGCTGGAATCATCCAGTCAATGATGATGAGGTCATATTCGTTGGTCATGGCATGATCCAGCCCGGTTTTGCCGTCGTAAGCAAGATCGACGGCAAAGTATTCCTCTTCGAGTCCATCTTTGAGAAAACCGGCTATTCCAGGTTCATCTTCAATAATGAGTAGTCGCATAACTTTTTTTTTATTAATCGCGATCGCCACCTTTGGTGCTGGAACCACTGTAGCTCGCTAAAATTGTTCCAAGAACCATTCTTTCGCTTTTGTTGTTGCTTGCGGCAATTTCACGAATGGTTAACGATGTGTTTTTTACAACAATACCGTTTTTTCCGAGTTGTTCCGCAATACTTTGTGGGGAACTCTTGACAACAAGGGCAACGGTTTCCAGTGACGATGATTCAAGAAGCTTTGCTGCATTTTTTCCTGGATTTTCTTTTTCCTTTTCTTCCTCGCTTTCACCAAATACAGGAAGAAGTGAGGTGATGGTGAAAAGCAGTGCTGCTCCAATGATTGCTGTTCCGGCTCTTTTTGAAAAATATCCGGTAAACTGTTTCCAGTTTGAAATCAGGTGAAGAAGAATACCGCTTACGAGCAGCCAGCTCAGCCACTTGTGCACAGGTTCAACCATTCCGATTTCAATATCAAAAAAAATCAGAAGACCTGTAACCGATGAAATTGTGAATGCTCCCGCAGCAACAGGTGTTGCCCATGATTTCAGTGTTGTTTTCATAGTGTCGTATCATTATTATATTTTATTGTTTGCAGTTGAGTTGAATAGCTTTCTGTTTCAACTCAAGCACAAGGTAGTCCGGCGATTCTTAAAGGAGTCTAAGATGAACCTTAAATATCCCTTAAAATTGCGCTGCTGCCCTCTGAACGATCCGTTTTCCCTGATTTCAATATCTTTTCCATGAGTTTTGATCCGGATCTCCTGCGTATTCGTGAAGGCGAAAAAGTGAAGCTGGACAAATGTCCCACGCTTGTCGAGCCGCTTTACAGTTCCAGAAAGCAGTACAAGAAGATGCTTGCCGATCAGGTTGATCAGTTGCGCAAGCTTCAGCAGGTTCACTATGCTGATAACCGTTATGCCGTTATGCTGATTTTTCAGGCAATGGATGCTGCGGGCAAGGATGGTATTATCAGGCATGTGATGTCGGGTGTCAATCCACAGGGGTGCCAGGTTTTCAGTTTCAAACACCCTTCTCCGGAAGAACTTGACCACGATTTTCTGTGGAGAAGCAACCGTTGTCTGCCGGAACGGGGCCGTATCGGGATATTTAACCGTTCCTATTATGAGGAGGTGCTTATTGTTCGGGTACATCCGGAAATACTTGCCGTCCAGGGAATTCCTGATGAGTTGATTGACGGGGAGAAGGTGTGGGAAAACCGGTATCGTTCAATTGTCGATATGGAGGATCATCTCTATCGCAACGGTACAAGGATCGTGAAGTTTTTTCTCCATCTTTCCAGAGAGGAGCAGCGGAAGCGCTTTCTTGACCGAATCGACAAGCCGGAAAAGAACTGGAAATTCAGTATTGCCGATTTAGAGGAAAGGAGTTACTGGAAACAGTATATGCAAGCCTATGAGGCCTGTCTTGGTGCAACAAGCTCCACTCATGCGCCGTGGTATGTTGTTCCTGCCGATGACAAGCAAAATGCCCGACTGATTGTTTCGCACATCATTCTCCAGACTTTTGACAGCCTTGGTTTGTCATATCCTGTTGCCGGTGCCCAACGTCTGAAGGAACTCGCTGATATCCGCAAGCGGCTGAGTG
This sequence comes from Chlorobium sp., assembly GCA_005843805.1. Lineage (GTDB taxonomy): Bacteria > Bacteroidota > Chlorobiia > Chlorobiales > Chlorobiaceae > Chlorobium. The sequence goes on along the minus strand of SZXY01000113.1, from coordinate 21,851 downwards.
AAGAGTCATCTTGCGATGAGTGTTGATTGGTCTTGTTCGAACACAGACACTAATATCCTTTGTCAGTCAGTTCCCTATACTTTTTGCAGGCGCAGCTCCAGCCGTTGTTGCAGGCTTTTTCGTACCATGTCCTGGCTGTCGCTTTGTCGAGGATAAGTCCACCCCGGCCCTCTTCGTACATCTCCGCAAGATTGAACTGGGCTTCAGCAAGACCTTGTTCGGCAGCCAAACGGTACCACTTGACCGCCGCTGCCTCATCCTGAGTGATTCCCAGACCCAATTCGTAGTGAATTCCGAGTTTATTCTGGGCCACTGCATTTCCATGTTCAGCCTGAATACGCCAGTTCTGCAGCTTGTCGGGTGCATCTGCATGTGCTGTCATGAAGATCAGCACAAAGCATACAATGGTTATAAATGATTTTTGAATCATTGCTTTGAGCTATGGTTGTCATGTTTCAGATAATGGTAATCCAGGAGGAGAATTGCCTGGAAAAAAACAATGTATTTATTTTCAGGCTTTGTTCGGAGCCTTTCATGAAAATGTCAAGTCGCTCTCTTTTTTCGGGCTCAGAGCCTTACAGGGATGCCTCTTTCGCGCAGGTACTCCTTTGCTTCACGGATGGAGTGCTGCCGGAAGTGGAAGATGGATGCTGCAAGTGCTGCGTCGGCATGGCCTTTGGTAAATCCTTCATAGAGGTGTTCAAGATTGCCGGCACCTCCTGATGCGATGACAGGAATATGCACTGAAGTGGATACCCTGCTGAGAATGTCGTTGTCATAACCCTCTTTTGTGCCGTCGCGGTCCATGCTTGTCAAAAGAATTTCTCCAGCCCCGAGTTCCTGGACTTTGTGCGCCCATTCGAGCGCTTCGTAGCGGGTCGGGTTTTTGCCTGAATGGGTGTGAACCATGTAATCGTTCCCTTTTCTCTTGATGTCAATGGCAACCACAACAGCCTGGGAACCGTATTTTTCAGCAATTCGGGTTATCAGTTCAGGATCGTGGATAGCGGCGGTATTGACCGAAACCTTGTCGGCTCCGTGCAGAAAAACCTCTTTGGCGCGTTCCACGGAGTTGATTCCGCCTCCTACAGTGAGAGGAATGAAAATTTCTCCGGAAACTTTCAGCACCTCTTCAAGTGTTGTTTTGCGGGATTCCAGAGAGGCTGAAATATCGAGAAAAACAAGCTCGTCAGCCAGTTCGCCGTTGTAGAAGCGTGCCTGTTCGAGTATTGAGCCAGCATCTCTCAATCCTTCAAAATTTATTCCCTTTACCACTCTGCCGTCCCGAACGTCGAGACAGGGTATTATTCGCTTTGCTAACATTGCTTTTGGAGCTGAAATCTGTTGTTGAAACCGTGACACAAGAAATCAATAAAGTTGGAACTCTACAACAATATTTTTAATGTATATCTTTGAAGTCACCCAACCCAGACGAAAAAAAAGAGAGAGAGATTATGAAATTTCCTGTTTGTGATTTCGCTGTTTCAGAGGAGGGTTTTTACTCTCAGTGTGCTTCGTGCCCTATTGATCCGACCTCTTCAGGCTGTGCACTCGATGAGCTTGAGGAGGGGATTTACCTTTTTGAGGGAGTGACTCCCAATGGTGGTGTCCAGGCACTTTTTTATTTCAGGGATAATGAAGGAAACCAGGTAGCAAAGAGGGATGCCATTCACGTTGAGATTCATGAACTCAATGAGGAGGGCCATCTTATAACTATTCTTTATGGTATGGTTGATCCCGAAGGGATGATCTATCTGAAAAAATCAGGAGCTGATTCAGCTCATAGTCAGGATAATCTCCAGTAATCCCGCTATCCCGTGAAGCCATGACCCTGAATAAACTTTATTTTGATGGAGGCGAAGAGATCCGCGACCTTACCATTGTCGGTGGTGGGCCTACCGGAATTTTTGCAGCTTTCCAGTGCGGTATGAACAATATTAGCTGCCGGATTATTGAAAGCATGCCTCAACTTGGAGGTCAGCTTGCGGCTCTCTATCCTGAAAAACATATTTATGATGTTGCCGGTTTTCCTGAGGTTCCTGCTGCAGGGCTGGTGGAGAGTTTGTGGAAACAGACGGAGAGGTATCACCCTGAAGTCATTCTTGGAGAGACAGTTACCAGATACCGCAAGCTTGCGGATGGAACTTTTGAAGTGACGGTTGGTTCCGGAAGGGTCTATCTGTCGCGTGCGCTTCTGATTGCTGCCGGTCTTGGAGCGTTTTCTCCGCGCAAGTTGCCCCAGTTGGATAATATTGACCATCTTGAAGGCCGTTCTGTTTTTTATGCGGTCAAGAATGTCAGTGATTTTGCCGGTCACAGGGTTGTTATTGTAGGAGGAGGGGATTCTGCTCTTGACTGGGCTGTGGGTCTCCTGAACACTGCCCATCAGGTGACTCTTGTTCATCGTATGCACGAGTTTCAGGGGCATGGCAAAACAGCGAGGGAGGTACTCGAAGCGAAGGAAGAGGGTCGGATCGATATTTTTTTAAATACCGAGGTGACGGCTGTCGATACTGATGGAGATGATCTTGCGGCGGTTCATCTTCGCTCGAAAAATGGCAGGATACATAAAGTTGAAGCAGACCGGTTGCTGCTTCTTATTGGTTTCAAGTCTAATCTCGGACCGCTTGGCGAGTGGAATCTCGAACTGGCTGACAATGCTCTTGTTGTTGACAGTCACATGAAAACATCGGTTGACGGACTCTATGCTGCCGGTGATATTGCATTTTATCCGGGTAAACTCAAGATTATCCAGACCGGCTTGAGTGATGCGGCAATGGCCGTCCGTCACAGTTTAACCTATATAAAGCCGGGGGAAAAGATTCGCCATACCTTCAGCAGCCTGAAAAAGGCAAAGGAAAAAAAGAATGCCCAGGACAACAACTGAAAACAGTTTGCCGTTACCTTCCTCAAAGCAGGCGTGGATGCTTGCAATTCGCCCGAAAACCCTTCCTGCCGGAGCAGTGCCGGTTATTCTTGGATCGGCACTGGCAGCCGCTGATGGCAAATTTCGTATTCTTCCCGCTCTTGTCGCTCTCATTTGTGCGCTTGGTATCCAGGTGGCCACCAATTTCATCAACGAGATTTATGATTTTCGGAAAGGAGCCGATACTGCAGAAAGGCTTGGACCGACAAGAACGGTAGCCGCAGGTATTATCAGTGAAAAAACCATGATTCGGGTATCAGTTGCGCTGGTTTGTGCGGTTTTTCTGCTTGGCCTTTATCTTGTCTATCTGGCTGGATGGCCGATACTTCTTGTCGGGCTTCTTTCCCTGTTGTTTGCCTGGGGTTATACCGGTGGCCCATATCCGATTGCCTATTCTGGTCTTGGCGATATCTTTGTCTTTATTTTTTTCGGGCTTGTTGCCGTTGGTGGTACCTACTATGTGCAGGCTCATGATCTGTTTTTTCCTGTTCTTGTCGCGGCTGTCGCTCCGGGGGCTTTTTCGGTCAATATTCTTCTTGTCAATAATATTCGCGACATTGATACCGATTTGAAGGTTGGCAAGATGACGCTTCCTGCCCGTATTGGTGCCGCTCATGCTCGCCAACTCTATGTGATTTTGACTGTTTTGGCCTCTCTTGTTCCTGTTTTGCTCTTTTTGAACGGTTATTCGCCCTGGGCTATGCTCTCACTCCTTTCGGTTCCGCTTTCGGTTGGAATGACGAAGAAGCTCTATCGAAGTGAGGGAAGGGAGCTGAACGATGTTCTGGCTGGTACGGGAAAGCTGATGACGCTTCACGGGCTTCTTTTTGCCGCTGGCCTTCTTATTCAATAATCATGCTTTCTGTTATGTCTTCCGAAACTGTTATCATTGCGCTGGTTCAAACCTCAAGCCAGAGTGTGCCGTCTGACAATCTCGCCAAAGCCTGCAGCAAAATAAGGCAGGCTGCATCCGAAGGTGCCCAAATTATATGTTTACAGGAGCTTTTCACTACCCGTTATTTTTGCCAGACAGAGGAGTACGGGCCGTTTGAATATGCCGAAGCGATACCTGGCCCTTCAACACAGTTGTTGCAGGATCTTGCACGTGAGCTTGAGGTTGTCATTGTTGCCTCGCTTTTTGAAGCAAGGGCAAGGGGACTTTTTCACAACACGGCAGCAGTGATCGATGCTGATGGAACTTTTCTTGGCAAGTATCGCAAGATGCATATTCCCGATGATCCCGGTTTTTACGAGAAGTTCTATTTTACGCCCGGTGACCTTGGTTACAAGGTCTTTAAAACCCGATATGCCACCATTGGTGTTCTTATCTGCTGGGATCAATGGTATCCTGAAGCTGCAAGGCTGACGGCTCTCAAGGGGGCCGAAATTCTTTTTTATCCGACGGCGATCGGATGGGCTACCGATGAGCTTTCTCTGGAGGTGCGCCAGTCGCAGCAGGCGGCCTGGAAAACCATGCAGCAGAGCCATGCCATTGCCAACGGGGTTTTTGTGGCTGCGGCCAACAGGGTGGGAACTGAAGGTGATCTGGAGTTCTGGGGTAACAGTTTTGTTTCTGACCCGTTCGGCCAGCTCATTGCTGAAGCTTCGCACCATGATGAGACGGTTCTTCTTGCCCGTTGCGACAGGAGTCGCATAGGGTTTTACCGCTCGCACTGGCCGTTTTTGCGTGATCGCCGAATTGAAACTTATGGTGAATTGCAGAAGCGCTTTCTGGACGAATAACAACCGGGAGCCTTCTTTATGGTGGAGAGTTTTTCGTTACAATATTTTTTCCTGTCATGAATATTTTTGGTGCGGTTGTTTTTTTTACGCTGGTCATTACCTTTTTCATTAAGCTTGTTGCGGATCTGCTGAATCTCAAGGCATCAGCAGCGGGTCTTCCTGATGAGTTCAAAGGGCTCTTTGATGATGATGCTTACCGTAAATCGCGCGACTATCTTCGTGCGACAACCCTTTTTTCATTGTTCAGTGCGGCGTTTGATCTGCTTGTGCTTCTTGCCTTCTGGTTTCCGGGTGGCTTCAATCTGCTGGACCAGTTTCTGAGGGGATTTGGTTTTAACCCGGTTGTCAGCGGGGTGCTCTATATCGGTTCACTGCTGCTGATGCAGTCCGTTGTCGATCTTCCTTTCACGCTCTGCAGGACATTTGTCATTGAGGAGAAATTCGGGTTTAACAAAACCACTCCGGCGGTTTTTGTTGCAGATATCTTCAAAACCCTCTTTCTTGCAATTCTTCTCGGTACCCCGGTTCTTGCAGCTGTACTCTGGTTTTTTGAGGCGACGGGGCCGATTGGCTGGCTCCTGGCATGGGGAGGGATAACGCTGTTCTCTCTCCTTATTCAGTATGTCGCTCCGACCTGGATCATGCCGCTTTTCAACAAGTTTGTTCCTCTTGAAGAGGGTGAACTGAAGCACTCCATCATGGACTATGCTGAAGAAGTGAGCTTTCCTCTTACCGGTATCTATGTTCTTGACGGTTCAAAGCGTTCGTCGAAAGCAAATGCCTTTTTTACAGGTTTTGGAAAACGCAAGCGAATCGCTCTTTTTGATACCCTGATTGCCGCTCATCCGGTGCAGGAGCTGGTTGCGGTGCTTGCCCATGAAATAGGCCATTTCAAGAAAAAGCACATCATCGTCAACATGATGCTCAGTCTCATCAATCTCGGGGTGCTTTTTTTCCTTCTCTCTCTCTTCATGAATAACCGCTTGCTGTTTGATGCCTTTTTGATGAAGGATATCTCTGTTTATGGAAGCCTGATCTTCTTTTCATTACTCTATAGTCCTGTGGAATTCATACTCTCTGTATTGATGCAGGCGCTTTCAAGAAAACATGAGTTTGAAGCCGATCATTATGCCGTTACGACCTTTGCAGGGGGTGCTTCACTGGCTGATGCGCTCAAGAAGCTCTCACTGAGCAACCTTTCGAATCTGACACCGCATCCTTTTTATGTATTTCTGAATTATTCACATCCTCCGGTGATGCAGCGTATCATTCGCATCAGAGAGCATTCTGCCGGTTGTCATGCAAAATCCTGAACTGGTAGAATCTTTATGAGTGAATCAACTTATTTCATGCCCCCGGAATGGGCTTTTCACAAGGCAACCTGGCTCTCCTGGCCATACAGGCTTGAGTCGTGGCCAGGCAAATTTGAACCGATCCCGGCGGTGTTTGTCGAAATTGTATCCTGGCTGAGTTGTTCCGAAGAGGTGCATATCAATGTGCTTGACGAAGCAATGGAGCGGGAGGTTTCTGAGCTGCTTCGCAATTCGCGTCATGAGCAGATCCGCATGGATCGTATTTTTCTGCACCAGATTCCAACCAATGATGCATGGTGCCGTGATCATGGGCCGAACTATGTTTTCCGCCAAAGTGGTGAAGAGAGAGAAAAGGTTATCCTTGACTGGGAGTTCAATGCCTGGGGTGGAAAATATTCACCTTGCGATGACGATAATGCTGTGCCGGAGCGGATTGCTTCCTTGCAGCAACTGCCTCTCGTTTTTCCCGGAATGGTTCTTGAAGGTGGCTCTATCGATGTCAACGGCAAAGGGTTGCTGCTGACGACCGCAGCCTGCCTTCTTAACGCGAACCGCAATCCTGCGATGAACCGCCAGCAGATCGAGGAGGAACTTGGTCGCTATCTTGGCATTGAAAAGGTTCTCTGGCTTGGCGATGGCATTGCCGGTGACGATACTGATGGCCATGTTGATGATATGGCCCGTTTTGTCAATGAAACAACTGTGGTGATTGCCGTTGAGGAGGACCCTTCTGATATCAATTACGAGCCGTTGCAGGAGAACTACAAACTGCTGCAAAGTTATACAGATCTCGATGGTAATCCTTTGAGGGTTGTCAAGCTGCCCATGCCGTTTCCGGTTTATTTTGACGGGGAGCGTCTGCCTGCAAGCTATGCCAATTTTTATATTGCCAATACAGTTGTTCTTGTTCCTGTCTATCGCTGCTCACGTGACCGTATTGCCATCAAGATACTTCAGGAGTGTTTTCCAGGGAAAGAGGTTGTGGGCATAGATTGTTTCGACCTTGTCTGGGGCCTTGGGGCCATTCACTGCATAACGCATGAAGAACCTTTGTAGCGGGTGAAAATCTGCCAATAAAAAAAGCGGCCTGTTTGAGCCGCTTTTTTTATTCATAGAAAGCGCTTTTCTTCAGGCAAGCAGTGTTGCAAGGCTTTTGCAGTTTTCATCTACAAGAGCGGCTGAAACCTGGAGTGCTTTGAGTTCAGACTCGGAGAGGTCAATTTCAAAAATCTGTTCAACGCCGTTCTTGCCAAGTTTGACTGGTACACCGCAGAAAACATTGTCGATGCCGTACTGGCCGTCAACACAGGTGGTGCATGGCAGAACGCGCTTGCGATCCTTGACGATTGCTTCAATCATCTCAACAGCCGAAGCTGCCGGTGCATAGAATGCAGAACCGGTTTTCAGGTGGTTGACAATTTCAATACCGCCGTTTTTGGTACGCTCAACCAGTTGGTCGATTTTTTCCTGCGGCATGAGTTCAGTCAAGGGGATACCTGCGACATTGGTATACTTTACGACAGGTACCATTGAGTCTCCGTGTCCACCGAGCACAAAGGCATTGATGTCCTGCATGGAGACGTCGAGCGCTTCGGCAATAAAGCTTCTGAACCTTGCAGTGTCAAGCACTCCGGCCATACCGATAACACGCTCTTTTGGTAGTCCGCTGGCAGTCAGTGCGACATAAGTCATCACGTCGAGAGGGTTTGAGACCATGATGATAATCGGATTGGCAGAATATTTCATGACCTGGGTGGTGACGTCACGGATAATGGTGGCGTTTTTCATCAGAAGATCCTCTCTTGACATACCGGGTTTTCTTGCAAGACCGGCAGTAATCAGGACAATATCGGAATTGGCTGAATCTTTATAGTCGTTGGATCCGAATACACAGGTATCGAAAAGAGCTACTGGCCCTGATTCATACATATCAAGAGCCTTGCCCTGGGGGATGCCTTCGACAATGTCGATCAGAACGACTTCTTTTGAAAGTTGTTTTTCAGCAATGCGAAGAGCTGCGGTAGCTCCTACATTTCCTGCTCCGATAACGGTGATTTTCATAGGACTTGAATTTTTTTTAAAGGTGTAAATTATTAACTGAAGTCAAATGCAGATGCTTGATCAATAAAAGGCTCATTACCCGGAAATAAAAAAAGCCGCCTTGAAATAAAGACGGCTTCTCAGAATATAAACTAATTTTATGGCGTGCAAAAATCAGCAAGGTAGGACGTTGACCTGTTTTTTGTTGTTGCGTCCGTTGCGGAATGTAACGACGCCATCAATGAGAGCGAAAATGGTATGATCACGGCCTAATCCGGCATTGTCACCCGGCTTGATAACGGTGCCTCTCTGGCGAACAATAATGGTTCCTGCTGCGACTGTCGAGCCACCTGCAGCTTTTACTCCGAGATATTTCGGATTACTGTCGCGACCGTTTTTTGTTGAGCCACCACCTTTTTTATGAGCCATAAGAAAAAAATTAACGTTAAAAATCCTGAACTGTTTTTTTAAAGCGAAATAACTTCTACCTGGGTCATCTGCTGACGGTGACCGTTTCTGCACTGGTAGCGTTTTCTGCGTTTTTTCTTGAACACAATGACTTTGTCATCCTTGACATGAGCAAGAACCTTTGCCTGGATAGTGCCTGCAGTCAGAACGGTATTTTCTCCGTCAATCTGCGCAATGGATGAAATCTCCATTGTTTGGCCAATCGCCGTTTTCTGTCTGGGAACGAAAAGTGTATCCCCTTGTTTTACAAGAAATTGTTTATCGGAAATCTTGATCAGTGCCTGCATCTTGCACATATATTTTAGTGATAAAGGTCTGAAATATAGCATTATTTCCCTGAAATTCAAATATCAGGAAAAACAATATAAATCATTCAAAGAAGAAAGAAGGTGACCAGCAGCACTAGGGCAAACATGGAGAGTGAAATCCCGAAGAGGCGGTACCAGCTTTGGTATTGGGAGATGCTGCATGGATAGGTGAGGGGGCGGATGGAGCGCATGATATAGCCAAGGGTAAGTGCAACCTGAAGCACAATAAGTCCTGATTTGACAAAAACCCGGATTGTCCATCCGTGATAAAGTCCCGCAAGGAGGATCCCGGAGAGTATGACTCCGATGAATGCAACGTCGGCGACCTTCGTTTCAAGCCGGATGTAGTGCTGCAGGAGGGATGCATAGGCTTTGCTGTCGCTCTCCGGGTCAGTCAGCCTCTTTTCAAGCGTTTTCAGCAGAAAGAGAGAGGAGAGCACTGTGCCGAACCATGCGGCAAAGGAGGTGATGTGCAGAAACCGTAAAAGGGCGTGCAACTCCATGCTTTCGTTACCATTTGGTGAAGTGAATAGATTTTGTTCAAGATACTTTCCCTGAAGCTTCCTGTCAAGCGAGGATGGCTTCAGGAGTTTGTTTATTTGGTTGATCTGGAGTAGCTTCTTTTTCAAAGAGTGGCTATTGTTGCCGCTTAAAACGGATTAATATGCTTTTGAAATTGCTATGAGCAGAGAAGAGGGTATGGTGCAGAAAGAGCATTCTCCCATGATGCGCCAGTATCTGGAGGTAAAAGAGCGGTACCCTGATTTTTTGCTGCTTTTCCGTGTGGGTGATTTTTATGAAACCTTTTTTGATGACGCAGTAACGGTCTCTGCTGCTCTGAACATCGTTCTGACAAAACGCTCTTCTGAAATACCGATGGCCGGATTTCCCCATCATGCAAGTGAGGGGTATATTGCCAAACTTGTCAGAAAGGGGTTCAAGGTGGCGGTTTGTGACCAGGTTGAAGACCCGGCGCAAGCCAAGGGGATTGTTCGTCGTGAAATCACCGATATCGTGACTCCGGGCATAACATGGAGTGACAAGATACTTGATGACCGGCACAATAATTATCTGTGTGCTGTGACCTTTCTCAAGGAGGGGCGTTCGCTTCTTGCAGGGGTGGCCTTTATCGATGTGACTACCGCTGAATTCACCATGGCCTCCTTTCCGGCGGAGGAACTCAGGGATTTTCTTCTTTCATTGCATCCTTCGGAAATTCTTGTCTCTGCCGCAGAGCGATCCCGCTCAGAACTTTTGAAGAAAGCTCTTGCCCAGGAGACGCTCGTTACTGAACTCGATGAGTGGATGTTCAGTGAAGACCAGTGTCGTGAGGTTCTTTCCCGTCAGTTTAAAACCCATTCACTGAAGGGATTTGGCATTGAGGGGAACCGGGCCGGAAAGGCGGCTGCCGGGGTTATTCTCCAGTATCTCGAAGAGACCCAGCAGAACCGCCTGCAATATATTACACGCATTGGGGAGGTTCATAGTGGCGAGTATATGACTCTTGACCTGCAGACCAAGAGAAATCTTGAAATTATCTCTTCAATGCAGGATGGCACCCTGAACGGGAGCCTTCTCCAGGTGATGGATCGTACTCGCAACCCCATGGGTGCAAGGCTTATCCGTCGCTGGTTGCAGCGGCCGATGAGAAGAATCAGGGATATTCAACTGCGGCTCGATGCCGTTGAAGAGCTGATGCAGAACCGCTCGATGCTTGATGCCGTTGGCGAGCTTTTGGCAGGAATCAATGATCTTGAGCGTTCTCTGGCGCGTATTGCAACGTTTCGTACCATTCCGAGAGAGCTGCGCCAGCTTGGCTTGTCGATTTCCTCGATTCCTCTTCTTCAGGAGTCGCTTGGTGATGCCCGCTCGGAGAGGCTTCGCGACCTTGCCGCTCACCTGAAACCCTTGCCGGAACTTGCAGAGCAGATCATTGATGCCATCGATCCTGAATCTGGCGCATCGATGCGTGATGGCGGCTATATTCGCCAGGGTTACCATGCCGAGCTCGATGAACTCCGTTCCATTGCCTCTTCGGCCAAAGACAGGCTTATGCAGATTCAGCAGGAAGAGCGCTCCAACACCTCCATTGGCTCGCTCAAGGTTCAGTTCAACAAGGTATTTGGCTATTACATTGAAATAAGTCGGGCCAACCTCGACAAGGTTCCGGCCTACTATGAAAAAAAACAGACTCTGGTCAATGCCGAGCGTTTTACCATTCCGGCATTGAAAGAGTATGAAGAGAAAATTCTCAACGCCGAAGATAAAAGCCTTGCGCTTGAAGCGCAGCTCTTTCATGACCTTTGTGCGGTTGTTGGCACTCACGCTGCCGATATCCAGCAAAATGCGGCAGTCATGGCCGAGCTTGACACGCTTTGCTCCTTTGCTCTTTGTGCCGTTCAATACGGCTACTGCAAGCCGGAGATCAAGGAGCATGAACATCTCAAAATTCTCAATGCGCGTCATCCTGTACTCGAAAGGATGATGAGTGCCGATGAGCCCTATGTACCGAATGACTGTTTGTTCGATGACAAGCAGAAAATGCTCATCATTACTGGCCCGAACATGGCTGGAAAGAGCTCTTTTCTGCGCCAGACAGGTCTCATAGTCCTGCTTGCGCAGGCAGGGAGTTTCGTTCCGGCAGAGCGGGCTGAAATCGGGCTGGTTGACCGGATTTTTACAAGGGTCGGCGCTTCCGACAACCTTGCATCCGGTGAAAGTACCTTTCTGGTCGAAATGAATGAGGCCGCCAGCATTCTCAACAACGCTACATCCAAAAGCCTGCTGCTGCTCGATGAGATTGGCAGGGGAACCAGCACCTTTGATGGCATGTCGATTGCCTGGTCGATGAGTGAATATATCTGTCATTCGATCAAGGCACGAACGCTTTTTGCAACCCACTACCATGAGCTTGCTGAGCTTGAAAGTCGTCTTGCCGGTGTGGTGAACTACAACGCCACCGTTGTTGAAACTGCCGACACGGTTATTTTTCTTCGCAAGATTGTCAGGGGTTCTACCGACAACAGTTACGGTATCGAGGTGGCTAAAATGGCTGGAATGCCCGTAGAAGTCATTATGCGTGCAAGGGAGATTCTTGCAGGCATGGAGAAGCGTGATGTTGAAATTCCCCCCGCCATTCAACCAAAACCGAAAAGCATGCAGATCAGTCTCTTTGAAGAGCCTGATGCCGAATTGCGCCGTGCTGTCGAGGCTCTTGATCTTGATCGACTCACCCCGCTTGAAGCCTTGCTTGAACTCAAAAAGCTGCAGGATCTTGCACGCACTGGTTACTCTAACTGATGAAGGGGATTATGGAACAGGAGAAGCAGGTGCTGCTGATTTTTATCCAGGCAGACAGTGGTGTTGACGGGGCAGCTTCGCTTGACACTGCCTCAGCCAGACTAAGCCTTTTCAGCTCGCTGAAAGATAGCGCGCTAAGCAACATTATCCGGCGGGCACAGTTCGCCATTCCGCCACTTGCCCTGATGATCCTCAGTTCACAGAAAGTGGCGGGAGTTAGCCAGACCATCTGCGATCTGCGCTTCGAAAAGCTTCCTCTCGACAAGCACTGGGACATGGCTGGTATCAGCGTGCAGACCGGTGCCGTCAGGCCAGCTTTTGAGCTTGCCCGCGCGCTCCGCTCCCGAGGGATCAAGGTTGTGCTTGGCGGTCCCTACGTCACCATCTTCCCCGACCAGTGTCGCGACCATGCCGATGCTCTCGTGATCGGTGAAGCTGACGATATCTGGCGAGAGGTGCAGGAGGATCTGCGCAGTGGTGCCCTCAAGTCGGAGTACCGGGTTACCTCTTTTCCAGACCTTTCGATTGAACGCACAGTCGGCAAAAGTGCGCTCGACATCAAGAGCTACTTCACTACCAATGTTGTTCAGACCACAAGGGGCTGCCCCTACAGTTGTGATTTCTGTAATGTGCATGTCATGAACGGCCACAGACTTCGTCACCGGAGTATCCAGGATGTGCTCAGGGAGGTTGAAACGTTTCTGAAAGAGGACAAGAGGATCTTCTTCTTTCTCGATGACACCATCAATGCCGACGAGCTCTATGCCGAAAAATTGTTTACGGAGCTGGTGCCTTTTGGAATCAGTTGGGTAGGGCAGGCCACAACGGCTCTTGGTGAAAAGCCCCGGCTGCTTGACGCTTTTGCACGATCAGGCTGCGGCGCACTGCTGGTCGGCATCGAGAGCCTTGCTGATGGCAGCAACCATGCCCATCAGAAGTTTCATAATCCTTCGAGCCGGCAGGTGGAGTGTATTAAAAACATACGCAAAGCAGCTATCTGCGTTTACGGCAGCTTTATCTATGGCCTTGACGAAGATACCCTCGATATGCCGGGAAAACTCGAGGCATTTATTGAGGAGACAGGCATCGATGTACCAGGTATCAATCTCTTGCGACCGATACCCGGCACAGGAGTCTTTGATCGTCTTGCGCTGGAAGGGCGTCTCCTGCATTCGCCCGACGACCATGATGCCTTCAGGTTTTCATGGGGGCAGGAGATGCTCTACAAACCCCTGCGCATTCCACTCCAGGAGTTTATCCCAAGCTACACCGCGCTGACCAGTCGTGTCTTTACCGTGCAGAACGCCCTGAAGCGTGCCGCCCGTGCGCCACGTCTGCGTTCAGCGGTGCTGATGTTCAATTTGCTCTACGTGCACATGTACGGTATGGCTCGGAAGGACTTGATGCGGCAGCTCAGGGAATTGGGGTGAGTCTTGATTACCCGGCAACTTTACAGGTTTGTCCCATGGGGAGGAAGCCTGCAACATCACCGTTAGCAAGACGTGAGCGGGATATGCTCAAACAACATGGTCGTCTCTTTCGAGTATAGTCGTTCGCCACAATGGGGGCAGACTTCCGCGTTTACTCTTAAAACAGCGGTATTATTGCCCCCGGGAATCAATTTATCCACCTCTTTTTCAATCACTTCTCCACCGCATACCGGGCATAGCTCAAACGGGGTCATTGCTTTGTTCTCCTGGTTCTGCTTTGTTTCGGCACTCTCTACCAGGAACGACTCAAACCAACCCCATAGAACGAGCTGGCAACCTGAGGCTTGATCTGCCACTCCTTGTTTGGCGTTGTAAAGAGGAAGCTGCTGCCGATACCGATGGCAGCTCCTGCCAGCACGTCACGGGTGTAGTGCTGTTTTGATTCCACCCTGCCGTACCCGGTAAACGATGCTGCGATGTATGCCGGGATTCCATAATTCCACCCGTACCTTTCACGGATGAACTCTGCGGAAGCGAAGGCAACAGAGGTATGCCCTGAGGGGAATGAGTGTTTGCCGCCATTCGGGCGCGTTGCGGTGATTGCATACTTCAAGCCGTAGGTAGTTGCAAGCGTAAGCGCACCTGACTCTGCAAGTTGCATCAGCCCTTCGTTGTCTTTGGCAGAGAGTGTTATTGCCGCTGCTGTGGCCGGTAAAACAATTGCCAGAACGTCGCTTGAGGTCTCAAAGCCGTCCTTGGCTTCAGCGGGAGTGCTGAAGGTGAGGCAGCAGAGAAGTGTCATGAAAAGAGTGTTTGCCCGGAAAATAAAATTATGCATAGCTATTCAGATGGTTATGGATGAGTTGATGAATGCAATATGATCACTGTCCGAAAGTTTCGTTTACTCTATGCTTTTGGTGATACTCAGACAGAGTCCTGGTGTTGGTTCGATTTTTTTTCCTGCATCGAGGCTTATCTGCTGGCTCATTGTCCAGCCATGAGCAACGGTTGAGGTATTGGTAAGGTTGCAGGCTATCATTGAGTGGCTATCTTTTTCGGGCAAGGGATTACTGAAGCTGCCATAATTCTTGATCCAGGCAACCCGGACAAGTGGATTAATTACCTTGCTGAATCGCAAAAGAATTCCGGCGTTGAATCCTCTCATTCTGTTCTGGGGGTTATAAGCATAATTGACTCCTTGGCTAAAAGGGATAAAGGGGTGGCCGATGGCATATCCTTCATGTACCCACCCACTGTACTCGCTGTTTGTAAAATAATCGTCGTTACCGACATGAGAAGCCTTGTCGAAACGGGTATCGAGGAGTTCCACATTGAGTCGTCTTATCCGGCTCTCCTTGTTTTTATTGATCAGGGAAAGCCCCAGCAGATAATCGCCTGGCGACCAGAAACGCAAGCCGCTTCCATCCTCGAACATGGTTTGGGCGTAGAGAAACCAGTCTTGATCAAGGCATTTTTGCTGCAACGCAAACTCGATGGAGCCACGATGGTCACCAAGCGCATTTATCTGGTCACTTTCTGTAGCATCGTCGCTGCCGCTTTTGCCGGCAAAGACTTTGGCAAAATCCTTTACGCCAGAAGGGTTCCCCGCGCCTCCCCAGAGAGCGAGATGGTGGATTCCTGTATAGAGATTGAGGCCCTTGTCCGGTTTTGTTCCACCAAACCGGAGATAGAGAAATTTCTGGTGGAGGTAAGCATCTTTCACATACTGCTCCTGACCCATCCACCCGTGAGCGAGATAGGCTTTAAAGGCCATCCACTCCGTAAGGCCGACATAGCCATTGGTTGAGAGCGCTATTTTCGGGATGGTCGGGGCATTGCGGCTGTAGACCTCCGGGCCGGCAGTAAGCAGCGAATCAGCAAGGCCAAAAAACTCCGCTTTGCGTCCAACGGTAAGTTTTAGTTGTTTATAACTCACTCCTGTGTAAGCATCAGTCCAACGCAGATCAGGGTTGCTGTTGGTGCGGGCAGTGAGGTCTATTCCATACAGCCAGTCCAGCGATTTGCTCTTGTCGGGCTCTTTCAGAAGACGCAGACGGGAAAAAAAGCTGCCGTCGCCCTCTTTGCTGATTCGTCCCTGCTGGTTAGCCAGCATCCAGAAGGGTGGGGCATTGTTTTTTGAAAAGGTGATTCCACCGGACACTTCAAGCGAGTCAATCCAGGTCGGAAGGGCAGCGCATGCAGGTGCAGCACTGAAGATGAGCGTGGCAAAACACAGCAACGCTGAAATCCGTTTAACGATAGTCATGAAAGAGATTATTGGATTGCGTAATGAAGTCCCCGTGTTGCGTGTATTCCATTATTTTACAAAATTGTTTCATCAATTAAAAATCCGTAGGGGTGGGGGTCGCTCCTGCGGGAGCGATCCCGCCCTGATTTTCTGACAATGGAATGCAATGAATTTCGGGAGTGCGAATCCTGGAGGGCGGTTTCGGAGAGGGCGGGATGAGCCCCGCCCCTACGACAGCGACAGAATTTCCTCTTCGAGCAACTGCTGGTTGTAGAGTTCGGCGTAGAGGTGGTTGAGTTCAAGAAGCTCTTCGTGGGTGCCGCTTTCAACAATGGTGCCCTCTTTGAGCACGACAATGCGGTCGCAGTTTTTTACCGTTGATATCCTGTGGCTTATCAGCAGGATGGTGGTTTCGGGGAGCTTCTGAAGGAGTGCTTCAAAGATACGGGCTTCGGTGCCGGTATCGACTGCCGAGAGGGCGTCGTCAAGGATGAGGAGTTTTGGTTTCCAGGCTATGGCTCTTGCGATGCATGCTCTCTGTTTCTGTCCGCCGGAGAGGTTGATCCCTTTTTCTCCAAGCATGGTTTCGAACTGGTCGGGGAACTCTTCGACATCGTCATGGAGCATGGCGATTCTGCTTGCCTCGATCACTGCGTCGGCCTCATCGTCCCGGCTGCCCCAGTTTATGTTGTGTGCTATGGTGTCGGAAAAGAGAAAGTTAACCTGTGGCACAAAGCCAATAAGCTCTCTCAGGGTGGTGAGAGGCAGGCTTCTGATTTCCCGGCCATCGAGCAGCACTGAGCCTTCGACTGGTTCATACAGCCTTGGTATGAGGTTGACAAGCGTGGTTTTGCCTGATCCAGTTGCGCCGACAATGGCTACCTTCGACCCGGCTTCAATGTCAAGGGAGATGTTTTTCAGTATCGGGTGTTTTTCATGGCCGGGGTAATGAAACCCGACGTTACGGAAGGAGATCGATCCCTGAAAGTTCTCTTTCTCGGTAGTGCCACTCTCTTGTTCGGTTTTCTCTGGCTTGATGCTGAAAATTTCGTTGAGTCGCACCAGAGCGGAGGATGCTCTCTGGACAATGCTGGTGACCCATCCGATGGAGATGATTGGCCAGCTCAGCATGGAGACATAGACGATGAACTGCGCGATATCTCCAACAGTCATTTTGTGGTTAATGACGATCAAACCTCCAACCCAGATAACCGGGAGGAGCGAGAATGCGGTAAGAGAAGTTAGAATTGCAAAAAAAAGTGCCTGGAGTTTTCCCAAAGAGAGGTTTTTGCGATAGTATTCCTTATTGAGGGTTTTAAATCGGTCAATCTCAAATGATTCCCGGGTATAGCTTTTCACCACCCTGATGCCGGAGAGGTTTTCCTGTACCAGGTTGGTTATGGCGGCATAGCTTTCCTGGATGCTTTTTGAGCGTTTTTGCATGTTACTGCCTATTTTGTAGACTGAGTAACTTAAAAGCGGAGCGGGCAGGAGTGCAAAAAAAGTAAGTTTTGGTGAAAGGGCGATCATGGCTATCAGGGCAAACAAAAGCCTGAAAAAGGTGTTGAAGGAGTACATGATGCCGGGCCCGAGGAACTCTCGTACTGCGTTCAGGTCATTTGTGCCTCTCGATATGAGTTCGCCAGTGCTGGTGGTGTTGTAAAACTTGCGGGGCAGTTTCTGGAGATGGTTGTAGTAGTCGTTTTTGAGGTCGAATTCAATGTGGCGTGAGACGACAATGATGTTCTGGCGGACAAGGTAGAGAAAATAACCGCTCAGGATGGAAAAGAGAAAATAGAGCCCGGCATCTTTCAGGACATCCTGAATCTCGAAATGCCGGTTCATGGTGTCGATGGCCTGCCCGATATATTTTGGCCCTATGACGGCAAAAAGGTTGGTCAGGATGATGAAGAGAAAGCCTGCGAGCAGATTTTTTTTATACTTGAGCAGGAAAGGCTTCAGGCTGAGTAAATTTTTCATCCCTCTTATGTTTTTGAAGTGACGGTAGTAATGTATAATAAGAATAGAGAAAACAAAATTTCACCTACCTTGGCGCTTTTGTATGTCATTTGATTCGAAGAAAAACTACTACTCTATCGGCGAGGTCACTAAAATCGCCAGTGTTCCTGCCTACTTGCTCCGGTACTGGGAGGGTTTTTTTAATGAACTCTCTCCGGCACGGGACACAAGAGGAAACCGGCGCTACACCAATCGTGATATTGCGATGGTGCTCAATATCAAGGAGCTGGTGCAGGAAAAAGGGTACAAGCTTGGCAAGGCCAGTGCAATAGTCAAAGGCCTTGTCAGAGATAGCGAAGGGGATCACAAGACCACAGAGATTCTCAAGCTGCAGAAACAGATTGGTCAGGAAAAGAATCGCCATACCGTGGTGGATGAAAGGCGTATGGTGCTTTTGCAGGAGATAAAGGAGGAGATTGAGGATATTTTGCAGTTGCTCGGGTAGAGAATAAAAAACAAAAAGACCGGAGGGAGCCGGTCTTTTTGTTTGAAAGGGGTGTGTTTACTTACTGTGCATAAAGCACTTCGAACTGTCCTGTACCACCTTTGCAGACATGCTCGACCCAGCGGGCATAAGCGCCACCGCTCCAGCGATATTCTTCAAGGTTCTGGGAACGGAACTGAGGTGCAGCATAGCGGACTTTGTAGCCTTTAGGAAGAACGATCTTCAACTGGGTATCCACTGTGAAGTCATTGAACTTTCCAACCATGCCGTGGTGTACAAGCGGAATGAGAGGATGGTTCAGGATTCTGCGCAGACCGCCGCCGGCATCAACTGAAACGCCTGGGAAGTCGCCATCAACCTTAACTTCGATGCCCTGTGAGTCAGAACGGAATCCAGCTTCCACTGATGCAGGTCTGTTGAGTTTGTCTGCCGGGAAAAGCTCTGCCCAGCGTGCGATTGAGTCTACAATACCGGAACCGCCATGAGAGAAACGCCATCTTGTAACGCCGACGGGGCCTTTTTCTCCACTCTGTGTGCCGATGCTGTTGACTTCGATTTTTGAAATCCTCTGTCCGCCTTCGTTCAGTGCGGTAAATGCAGGGCCGATGAACCAGAATTCGCGAATCCAGTCGTTGAATGATCCTGTTGACTGCAAGGCTCTCAGGGTGCCTTCCCAAGTGTCGATAACATCGGGATTGTCAAGAGGCACTTTCATGATGATGTCGTGGAACTGGCGTCCCTGCATGTAGATCGGATTCGGGACATTTCTGCGGACTGCGTCTGAGCGGTAGTAGAAGAGGTTGACAACGGAGCCTTCAAAGGAGAAAGAGTGAGAGAAGTCGCCTACGGTAACCGATCCTTCGCCGACACAGATTCTTCTTTCCTTGGTCTCATTGGCAATATCAGCCTCGACAACCAACTTGTTCTTTGTACTGTCTACAATTGACTCAATAACTGCTGAAAACCTGACAAAGCCTTTTGCGGGATCAAGAGGCTTTACATTGATCTTGATGTTACAGTCAGCCGGTAACAAGGGTAATGCAGGGGGGACGTTGACTTTCGCCCGGCATTTCACTTTGCCCCATGAGCTTGCTCCGCCCTCAAGGATAATTTCATAATCCGAGTGTGCGGTGGTTGTGTCTTTGGTGCCGAAAAGAGCCATAATGAGTTCTCCTTTTTCTAATGGCGTTGAAATTGGATATTATCAGGAAATACACGGAGATTATTCCTGTTAAGTAACAGATTGGAATAAATTTAAAGAATATAAATCAATAAATAAAGTAAAATATATCTGGCTTGTTGTTCTCTGTGCCTGAAATATCATATACTTTCAGCGGTTTGGGGCTTCAGGAGGATTTTTTTTCTTTTTTTTCTGTTGTGGCTGATAAAATTTTGATCCTCAGATGACTTTCTTATCCCGGACAGTGAACTTTTTGAGCAACTCCCGTTATGCGCCCTCCATTTTGAGCGGCGTTCTTCTTGGCCTGTCGTTTCCGTCCTATCCCTTTATCCGCCTTGAAGTTCTGGCTTGGGTTGCACTTGTGCCGCTGCTTCTTTCCCTTCGTTTTGTTGAGAAGCCTGGAGATTTTTTTCGCCGGGTCTATCTCTCCATGCTGCTCTTTTGTCTGATAACTCTTTGGTGGGTCTCTCTTGCCACCTTGCCGGGGGGGATTCTTACCATTGTGTCGCAGGCTTTTTTTATGACGGTGCCGTTGTTTGCTTTTTTCCTGCTGAAAAGAGTGGCTGGTTACCGTTTTGCACTTTTTTCTTTTCCTTTTCTCTGGGTTGCATGGGAGTGGTCTTACATGCAGCAGGATTTATCGCTTGGATGGCTTACGCTGGGAAATTCACAGGCGAATTTCAATCTCATGATTCAGTATGCCGATCTTCTCGGTGTCTGGGGGATCAGTTTCTGGCTTTTGTGGTTCAATGTGTTTGTCCTTCTTGCTTTGATCGGCAGCAGAAAGGATGTTGTTGTTTCTGTCACGGCTATGGTGCTGATGATTGTTGCGCCTCTGCTTTATGCTTCGGTGGTGTTTCATCGGTATGCTTCTCACCCTGGTGAGGGTGCGGGGCTGAGGGTCACACTTGTTCAGCCGAATATTGATCCCTATGAAAAGTGGGAGGGATATAATAATAATACCATGATGAATAAATATTCCCGGTTGACTGGCCGGGCTGTTCGTGAAAACAGGCCTGAGCTGGTGATCTGGCCGGAAACGGCTATTCCATTTTACATTCTCGATACCATGTATGCCGAGGAGTTGAACTCTTTGCGTTTCTCGGTGCGACAGTGGAACACCCCATTGTTGACTGGTTTCTCAGATATTGTCCACTATTCTTCCTCTCTTCGGGAAGAAGCAGGAGTTGGCAGAAAATACGACCAGTTGAGAAAGGGTTCTTTTGAGACTTTTAATGCCTCGATGTTGCTTTTGCCTGGTAATGGGGTTCCCCGGATCTACCGCAAGATGCACCTTGTGCCATTTGCTGAGCGGGTTCCATATGTGGAATACTTTCCATTTCTCGGAAATGCAACGTTTTCACTTGCGGGAATCAGCAGTTGGGGGAAAGGTCGTGAGTGTGCAGTCATGGAGCTTCATTCTTCAAGGCATGGAAGTGTAAAACTTGCCAATATTATTTGTTATGAATCCATTTTTCCAGGTTTCGTTACAGAGTTTGTCCGTAAGGGTGCACAGTTTCTTACTCTTGTAACCAACGATGGATGGTATTCAACCTCTTACGGTCCTTACCAGCATCTGGCTATTGGCAGAATGCGCTGTATCGAGAATCGTCGGGCGATGGCAAGGTGTGCCAATACCGGGCTTACTGTTGTTATCGACAAGTTTGGTCGTACTATTGCTGAAATTCCCTGGTGGCAGGAATCATCATTGACGGCTGAAGTACCGCTTGAGAGCCAGATGACCTTTTATACAATCCATCCTGACCTGTTGCCGAAAGTATCGGTGGCAGTTACGGTCTTGTTGTTTCTTTTGGCTTTTTCAATGAAGTTTAAATGGGAGCGGGAACGATGAGCTTCAGGTTGTGCAGGTGACCAGAGTGGAAGTGTACATCGAAAGTTCCGGAACGAAAATAATTCCGGAACTTTCGATATATCACATTAGAGTTTAGCAATGCAAAAAAACAGCCTTTATTTACCTCCGATCAGGCTGTTGGTTCAGTTCATACGACAACAAAGCTTGCTGCATCGAGAGTTGGCGTTCCAATCAATGTTGCAATGAGTAGCGCTTCTGTCGCTCCTGTGCCGTCAGCGTCGTAGAAGAGTTCACCCGTTGAGGTATTGTAGATGATCCGGTCACTGGCATTATTGGCACTGCTTCCTGTCACAAATGCATTGATATCAAGGGCACCAATTGCCAACGCACTGAAAATACCTGATGAAAGCTGAATGGTGTCATCAGCAGGGTTGAAGTCCGTGATGGTGTCGGAATTTCCTTGTCCCGGAGTAGTATCGAAGACAAAAACATCCTTTCCATTTCCGCCAGTTAACACGTCGTTCCCCAATCCTCCGATAATGGTGTCATCACCTTCCAGACCATCAATATTGTCAGCCTGGATGGAGCCCGTCAGAATCTCACTGGCACTTGTGCCGA
>SZXY01000128.1 GCA_005843805.1 Chlorobium sp. | reverse complement strand
TTTTTGCTTCTTCTGAGAGATCAAGCATTTTTCCCGTGCAGTTGATCTTGAAGCTGGATTCTTTCGGGCGGTTCTTCATGGCACTCGTTCTTTTTTCAGGTTACTCTGAATGGTACTGGAATGAATGTGATCACAAATATCGCGATTGATGCCCAGCCGTAAATTTTTCTTTTTACCGAGAGGGGATGGTCGTTGTCAGTCGGAGGATGGTTCATTCCGATAAGGCGTGACAGAATGAATGCCCACAGGAGCCAGCCTGACCATGACCAGTGCAGCATGAGCTGAGGTATGAGTGGTGCGGCATCTGATTTGAGCAGGGAGAGCATCAGTTGAAGAAATGCCGGAAAGCCGAGCAGCGTGATAAAGAGAAGAAAAATTTTGGCTGTTTTTTTGTGTCCTTTCATTCCGAACATTGCATAGGTGATATGGCCGCCGTCAAGCTGGCCTACGGGCAGCAGGTTGAGCGCGGTGACGAAAGAGGCAAGCCATCCGGTGAAAAGAAACGGATAGTGATACATTTCGCTCATTGGGGGCAGATTTTTTGGGGCTATCCAGTATTCGAGCGCTATCCAGAGCAGATTTTTGCCAAGGCTAAGGGTCTCGCCCTGAGGGTGAGGCGGTATACCGCCCGGTGAGAGGTATTCCGGATGAATGGTATAGATAAAGTCTGCCGCAGGAAGGTTGAGAAAACCGAAGATCAGCAGCCCGAGGCAAATGAAAAAACCACTCAGGGGGCCTGCAATTCCAATGTCGAACAGAGCGTTTGTTCCCGGTATTCTCTCCCTGATTTTTATGACAGCCCCCATGGTGCCGAGGCTGAGAAAGAGCGGGAGGGGGGGAAGGGGTATGTAGTAGGGGAGTGTTGCCCGGACACGATGGTAGAGCGATGCAAAAAAATGTCCGAATTCGTGGACGCTTAAAAAGAGAAGCAGTGAGAGTGAGTAGGGAATTCCTGAAGTGAAAGTGCTTATGAAGAGAGGAAGCGTTTCAAAGCGTACAGGATGCCCTCCCCAGAATGCTCCAGCCCAGATTGTGCTCACGATCGTCAAAAGAAACAGGGCCAGGTGAAGAGGGTAGCCCCGCTCGAGCGGAATGGATTGTTTGGGAAAACCGGGAAAACGCATGTAATATTTTGGGCTGAAACTTTTGCAAGATAGCGATTCCGCTTGTTGAGGTATACGCTTTTTACATGAAAAACCAAACAGCTATCCATTGAACCCAGCATCCTTCTGGTCTGGTTTTGTTTGTACAGCCAGACCAGAATGGTGTTGTTTTTTTTGCCAGCTTCTTCTACTCTTTTGAAGTCTCCTTTTTTTCGCCGAAGGTTGCCACAAGTCCCTTGTCAAGTTCCGTTTTTTCTTCCGGGTTCAGTTTTGCTTCAGGGTGGGCGGGCAGGTAGATGAATGGAGGCATTTTGCCTTCTCTTACCTCTTTTGCGGCTTTATCGCCTTCATTTTTTTCCGGTCGTCCCCATTCGGATACGTTTAATTTTTTGCGTCCAATGGAAACGTCGATCTGTGTCAGCCACGATGCAGGGGCCACAGAGCTGTACCAGGGCCAAACAGTTTCATTTGAATGACAGTCTTTGCAGGCACGGAAAAACAGTTCCCGGGTTTTTGGGGAGTTCCATTGAGGTTCGCCGGTGCGGGGAGGGTTTTTGTGGTCGCGGCCATAAGGAATGAGCTGAATTGCTGCAAGAAGGATGAGAGCACCTCCTGCTAATTTTGCTGGTTTCATTGGTATGTTCTCCTTGTTCACAGGTTGTGTTGTTGAGGGATAGAGGGATTGAAATTTGATTTTTTATGGTCGAAACGGACAGTAAGAACGCTCAATGGCCATGAACAGTAAACAGCGTGATTTTTTTTGCCGGTGGCAATTTCCGAAATGATATCAAGTTCCAGTTCAGAATAGAATTTTCGGGCAGATGTCATTCCGTCCATGGTAAATGACCCGATGCCCTGCAGGCTTGACACAAGGGGAACTCCACAGGCAAGCAGTATGCTGCGGTATCCGTCTATGCCGATGAAGGCTGTTGTGCAGTGTTCTGCTGATTGGGCAATTATGACGGCAAGTTGGCCGGGAGTGAAATGGTGCAGGCTTTGTGATATGAGCACAAGGTCAAACTTTTCTTCGCCAAGCTGGTTCAGATTAAAGGCATCAAGATGACGGAAGATGAGCGGAAGTTTATTTTTTTCAGCAAGTTCGTTGCCTTTTTCAATAAAAGCAGGTACGATATCCGAGCCGGTAATGCATACGGGCAGCTTTTTTTTATTGAGTTCTTCAGCCAGTGCCAGTGCCAGCCCTCCGGAACCGCTTGCCAGTTCAAGTATTTTGACTTCACGTTTTTCCCTCTCTGCCACTTCATGAATCCAGGGAAGAAGAAGGCTGATATATCTGGGGTAAAGCTGCATCATGCTGTTCTGACGGTCAAGAGCTTCTACCAGTTCGAGCTTTTCCTTCTCCGGAACGTTCAGCTCGTCCATATTCTCTTTTTCTGAGGTGCGCAGGGCGCTGTCAAGCAGCTCGGGCAGAAGAAATCCTCCACCCAACTCTTTTGATACCTTGAATCTTTCGATGAGAAAGCGTGCAACAAAATTGTCGACCTTTTCTTCAAGATCGCCGAGACCTTGCCAGGACGCAGGAAAATGCCCGGTCGAACGCAGGTTGTCAAGGGCTTTAAAACCGGCGGTTTTCATTTGCAGCATATCGGGTGTTCCGGTTTTGTTAATTGTTTGCTGGTAGTTGAGTCGGCTGGCATTCACTTTTCTTTAATATACGCAGCCTTTGGTTGAATAGTAAATCAGGGAGGAGTTGTGTTATCGATCTCTGAACGGGTGTCGCATGGAACCATTCCTGATTGAAAGGGTTTTTTATAATAACTTTTTATAATGTGTATCTTTCATTTCGTAGCCGACTGTTTTTGTCTCGGGTAATTCCGTAAAAAAGAGGTGTTGCTGCGAATTATTATCTCGAAGTGAGAGTGCGGCTGTTTCTATCTTTGAGCTGCCGGGAAGATATTTGCTTATCGTTACATCTATAGTGGAGTTTAAAAAAGGCATTTTTTGCCGGTTATCAACGTTTCAAGCTCAGTTTTTTATGGCATATTTTAATCATCTCTGTCTTGTCGAGGCTCCTCAGACAATCATTACTCCTTTTCCCCGCTTTATTTCAGACTGTATTGCCGTCTGTTATCTCGCTGCGGCTGTCGAGCATGATGTTGAAAGTATTGTCATGCCTGATAATTACTATAATGGAGGGATTTTCGAGAGCATGCGCACCCTCCTGAAAAAAAAGCCGGTTGATCTTGTTGCAATTTCATCGATGACCGGTGCTTTCTACCAGGCGGAAAGACTTGCCCGTATTGCCAAGGAATCCGGTGCTTTTGTGGTCATGGGCGGATTTCATCCGACTGCGTTGCCTGAAGAGGTACTGAAACTTTCCTGTGTTGATGTTGTCGTTATCGGGGAGGGAGAGGCAACCTTCCGGGAGCTGGTGCTTAAAGGGCCTTCACGTGATGTCAAGGGAATTGCCTACAGGGAAGGTGGCGGAATTGTCTATAACGGCCCGAGGGAGATCATTGCCGATATCGATTCCATTGCTTTTCCCATGCGTTCTCTTCGTCCCGAGCGTTATGGTGAAAAAGGAGATGCCTATTCCATCGATACCATCTATACATCGAGGGGATGCCCCTGGTCATGTTCGTTTTGTGCCAACGATCAGATGCACAAAGGGTGGCGGGGCAGAAGTGCTGAAAATGTGGTTGAGGAAATCGCCTTGCTCCATGATCCGAACAAGAAAAAACTTATCAAGATTTGGGATGCCAACTTTCTTACAAATATCAAGAGGGCTGAAAAGATCTGTGACCTTCTGATTGAAAGGGGATTGACCAATTTCAGGATCATGACGGAAAGCCGGGCGAAGGATCTTGTCAGGGCTGAACGAATTCTCGGGAAACTCCACCAGATCGGGCTCAGTAAAGTAGGTCTTGGTATTGAAAGCCCGAGCGAGGCAACTCTTGCGCTGATGAACAAGAAAAACAGTCTCGATGATGTGGGTCGAGCCATAGCACTGTGCCGGGAGAACGGCATCGGTGCGGAAGGTTATTTCATTATTGGGCACTATACCGAAAACGAACAGGACACCATTGTCTATCCTGAGTTTGCCCGCTCACTTGGTCTCAAGCATGCACTCTTCATGGTGATGACTCCCTACCCTGGTACCGGGATTTTCAACGAATACAAAGCCGAGGGGAAAATTCGCTCATTTGACTGGGATCTCTACAATAACTACTGCCCGGTTATCGAGACCCGCACAATGGATGGTAACAAGCTTGTTGCCATGCTGGCTTACTGCAATGCGGCATTCAACGGCTACCGGCAGGTGATGAAGAGAAACACCACAAGGGAGTTTTTGCTGAATTTCATGATAGACCTCTTTCAGTTCTGCTTCCTTTTAAGGGTAAACAAGAACCTCTCGCTTCAGGAGATCGGCGATCTTTTGTTCAATGCGCTTCTTCGCTTTCATGAAGAAAAAAATGGAGTACTGGAGATGGCGGCTCCCTCTTCATGCAAAAAACTGCTGAAGCCTCTTGTCATCCGGCTGAGGCATTCAGCAGGGTTGAGTATCGATTATGTCCTCTCAGAGAAGGGCAGTAACAGGGTACTGACTATGATTAAACGTCAGGGCACATCCATTCCTCCCGCTGAAGGGCCTGAGATCAGGCTTGACAAGCTGGTTGAGTGTGCCTGTTCGGTTTCCATGGACAAGCTGATGAGTGTGCTTTACAGAAACGAGTGGATCAGAAACAATCCTGGCAAAATGACGGGCCAGCTTTTGGGATTGCTTGTTGACCGGGAAGTTTTGATGCTTGCGGTTAACGTTGTTTCATTGTTTGTTACCACCAGCTTCAGTCGTTCTTTAAAGCGTTGATAAATAAGGCGCAGAGTGTTGTGTCAACCAATGGTTTACCTTTGCGGAGCTTGTTAAAGGGAGTTGATGACCCGATTTTTGCTACCCTCCGGAGTGTCTTTGGTTTTCGTGAGTTCCGTCCAAACCAGGAACGGGTTGTCAGGGCTATTCTTGACAAGAGAGATGTTTTTGCCGTTATGCCGACCGGGGGCGGGAAATCGCTGTGTTACCAGTTGCCAGCCCTCATGCTGCAGGGTACCTGCATGGTTATCAGTCCGCTTATTGCGCTCATGAAAGATCAGGTTGATGGTGCGCGCTCCAACGGTATTCGTGCGGCCTTTCTCAACAGCTCCCTTTCGTCGGATGATCGGGATGAGGTGATGCAGAAACTGCTGTCTAACTCACTTGACCTGCTCTATGTTGCCCCGGAACGCTTTATTCTCGATCATTTCCGGCAGATGCTTTCCAGGGTGCAGATCAGTATGGCGGTGATCGATGAGGCACACTGTATTTCGGAATGGGGACATGATTTCCGGCCTGACTATCTTTCGCTTTCCGATCTGGTGACAATGTTTCCTGGTGTTCCGGTTGCGGCGTTTACGGCAACGGCAACGCACCGTGTGCAGCAGGACATTCTTGACAAACTTGCCCTGCGTGACCCTCTCATAGTCCGGGCATCGTTTGATCGGCCCAACCTTTTTTATGAAGTGTGCTTCAAGGAAAACAGTGACGCCCAGCTTGTGTCACTGCTGAAAAGTCAGCCTGGCAAGGCTGGCATAATCTACCGCACCAGTCGAAAAAGCGTCAACGATACCGCTGCCATGCTGAAGGCGAAAGGGTTTCGTGCAGTTCCTTATCATGCAGGCCTCAGTGATCTGGACAGGAAACGTAACCAGGAGGCTTTTATTCGTGACGAAGTCGATGTGATTGTGGCGACCATTGCTTTTGGTATGGGTATCGATAAATCGAACATTCGGTTTGTTATCCACGCCGATCTGCCCAAAAGCATCGAGAACTACTACCAGGAAACCGGCCGGGCTGGCCGTGATGGTGAAGCGGCGCATTGTACGCTGCTGTTTGCCCAGGGCGACATTCCGAAAGTGCGATTTTTTATCGACTCGATGCTTGATGACGCCGAGCGGGCGCGCTCTCTTGCCGCTTTGTCGAAGGTGATCTCGTTTGCTTCGACATCGGTCTGCAGGCGCAGAACGCTGCTTGAATATTTCGGGGAGAGCTACCCGCATGAGAATTGTTGCTCCTGCGATATCTGCCTTGGCACTCGTGAAGTGGTTGATTGTACCCGTGAGGCTCAGATGCTGCTTTCGGCCATTGTGCGTACGGAAGAGAGGTTCGGCGCAACGCATATTGTCGATATCGTCATTGGAAGCAGCAATAAAAGGATTCGTGATTTTCGTCATGATCAACTCAGAACCTGGGGCGTGGGTAAAGATCGTGACAAAAAGTACTGGAGGCAGCTTGTTGACGAGCTTCTGGCACAAAAAGTTATCGGAAAATCTGAGGGGCTCTATCCGACGCTTTTTCTGTTGCCAAAGGCAGCTTCGATTCTCAAAAATGAAGAGAGTCTACAGATTGTACAGCTCCTCGAAAAGAAAAAGATCGAAAAAGTGCGCGGAGAACTTCTTGCGCCTTACGATCATGATCTCTTTGAACTGCTCAGGACACTGCGCAAGAAGATAGCCGACGAGCAAGGGATTCCTCCTTACGTGGTTTTTTCAGACCGATCGCTGCGTGATATGGCTGCACTTTTGCCAAGGAGTGCTGAAGCAATGCTATCGGTTTCCGGAGTTGGTGAAGTAAAGCTCGAACGTTACGGCCATCAATTTCTGCGTCTTATCGATCGCTTCTGCAGTGACCATCCTGATCGTGAATCTCTCTGAGAAAAGGTGGCGTTATCTTTCCCGGAATTTCAATGTTGATCGTTTGCCCCAGAAGGTGCGAACGAAATAACTTGTATTTTGCGCCTTTTTGCTGGATGAATTTATAAGAAAATTATATATTCAAGCACGGTTCAAGTATTCGACAAGCATTATGCTGCTTTGTTTTAGCGGCGTTTTTTTAACATTCACAGCCATGGCTGTCAGGCAGGCAAAGTTTTTCGGCTATCGGCATGTTTTGAGGTGTGCAGAAATGATTGTTTGTTCTGTCGCTTTTTGATACGTGTGTGTTAAGATCTCTGTCGCTTTAGCAACCTCAGATGTGACTGAGGGTAGCGAAGCTTTTTAAATTTATTAATTATTTGGATGCTTGAAAAGCTATGGTCTTCTGCAACACACCCATGCCCTTTTTCTGTGTTACGTTCTGCGAGTGCAACAGTGCTCCTTACTGATAGTTTTTCTTTATTCTCATACTGTTTTAACCGATCTCTTCATGCGTTATAGTCATTTTATTCTTCTTCTCCTTTGTTTGCTTGCATTTCCAATGCATGGTATGGCTGCGGATAATTTTGGCTCTGAATCTCAAACTTTAACAGCAGGCAAAGCGTCAGCGGCTTTTGCAACGCTTTCTTCTCAAACAGAAATGTCTGCAATTACCACATCTCCTGCTGATGTGAAGGATTCAGCGCTTCAGGAGTCCGGTGTCCGGCAAGAAGTCGGAGCAACTGCAGTTCAGGACACGACTTTTCAGCGTCTCATGAAAAGAAAGAGCAGCTTTCAAAATTATGTGGAAACCTCTACCGGCAAAACTCTCGATGTCTTCGGGCGTGATCTTTTCCGCAATGTGCCCAGTACTTTTGCACCATTGAAAGCTGTACAGGTCAATATGGATTATGTGATCGGGCCTGGTGATGCATTGCAGATAAGGGGATGGGGTATGGTTGATATCGATGTCAATGTTACGGTCAATCGCAATGGCGAAATCTATCTTCCGCGCATTGGTTCGGTAAAGGTTGCAGGAGTCAAATATCGAGACCTTCAGGGCTATTTGAAAAAAGCGGTCGGCCGGATATTTACAAATTTTGAGCTGAGTGCCAGCATCGCTCAAACCAGAAGCGTACAGATCTATGTGGTTGGTCATGCACTCCGGCCTGGAGCCTACACCTTGAGCGCGATGAGTACGATGCTCAATGCTCTCTTTGCATCCGGCGGTCCGGCGGTGACAGGCAGTTTGAGGTCTATCCAGCTCAAGCGTGGTCTTCAGCCGCCTGTTTTATTCGATCTCTATGATATGCTGCTTTTTGGCGATAAAAGTATGGACAGCTCTCTTCAGGATGGCGATGTGATCTATATTCCTGAGGTCGGGCCTCTTGTTGCGTTGCTTGGGGATGTTAAAAGACCAGCAATTTTTGAGCTTAAAACGAAGACATCGCTCTCTGAAATAGTTAATTGGGCTGGTGGATTTGAATCGGTCGCCGGGCCTGCAAACGTCATTGTTGAAAAGAGTGTTGAGAGTCGTTACCAGACTGTTGCTGAACTTCAATCAGACAAGGGATCAATTGAAAAAGCCCTCTCAAAACTCATTGTACATCCGACGGATATTATCCGCGTTTTCGCTCCTGGCGCTGCACCGCTGGAGGTGAAAGTGGATCGTGAATTTGTTCGAGTTGATGGAGAGGTCAAACAAAGCGGCGTGGTTGAACTGCAGAAAGGTGAAACCCTCCGCTCGCTGGTCGCCCGTATTGGCGGAATTACTGACAAGGGTTATGTTTACGGCACAAAACTCACTCGTGAAAGTGTCAGGCGGGAGCAGCAAAAGAAGATCTCTGAAGCAGTAGACCGGTATGAAAAAGATATGGAAACCAGCGCAAAACAGCGACTTGCCGGAGAGAATGGTGCCGCACAGGCTGCGGTTATAACAAGTGAACTGGAATCGCAGCGACGTTTGGCCCAAAAACTTCGTTCGGTCAAGGCAGAAGGGCGAATTATTCTCACGCTCAAGGATGTTAACGCCCAAATAAGTGACCTGCCGGATGTTCCGCTTAAAGATGGTGACAGGGTCTATATACCCGAAAAGCCGGCAACGGTAGATGTCCTTGGAGCTGTTTATCAGCAAAATACCTTTATTTATCAGCGAGAGCGCACTATGAGTGACTATCTTTCGCTGGCTGGAGGTGTAAGTGCCACAGGTGATAAAGCAGAGATTTATCGTATATGTGCGGATGGTACTGTAAAAAGCAAACGCCATAGCGGAATGGGGGGGAATGTCAATCCGGGTGATGCCATAGTGGTTCCTGAAAAACTT
>SZXY01000045.1 GCA_005843805.1 Chlorobium sp. | reverse complement strand
GCTGAGAGCATGATGTCGAGAGGTTAAGCGGCAAAGCAAGCAACGAGACTGTCATAGAAGAGCTGGCACTGTGAAGTACAGGGCAAAAAGGCTGTTAACTGCTGCAAAAGTAAAAGACTCAGAAGAAAATGCACCAAGGAGTTGCACAAAAAAAAAATATCCTTATATTAATGCCTCATAACGCGGGAATAGCTCAGTTGGTAGAGCACAACCTTGCCAAGGTTGGGGTCGCGAGTTCGAGTCTCGTTTCCCGCTCAGAGAATACAAAACGAAAAAGCCTCCACAACGGAGGCTTTTTCGTTTTGTTAAACTTTTATACTTCATCCCGCATCACTTATCCCTGCACAAAAAATCTTTGCGAAAGAAGCCTCATCCCAACATGAGCAGGAATCTGATTCACTCTTCAAGCGTACTCTGTTACCACCGACTGGTGTTGTGGCATGAAGCACAACTTGCCGTTGTCCGGCGATGCAGTTCGTCATCCGGTGCCTGAAAATCGGTTGTTTGATTTCTGGTATTTTGGGCTACGATGTTGGGCGAGGTATCGGGTTTGACTGCAATGTCTTGCTGGAGTAATGCACGTTGCTGCGATACTGACGCCGTTCCCTCTTCGTCGAAATTATTATGCTGATCACCATGACTGTGCCCTCTTTCCCTTACGTGTCCTCTCTCTGAATAAGGAGCAAATCCATAGAACTCTTCTTCCCGTGTGCCTCTTTCTGCAACTGGTTCAGCAAAAGCCAGTACTTGTGACTCTCCGCTCATATCCACCCGTTTGTCAGGGCCCTGTTGTCCTTTATTGTCCCAGGAGTTGGAAATGCTTTTACCAAGATCGAGGATTCCGCAAAATGGCTGAACCTTGTTGAAGGTGCCAAATCCGAACAGGAGAGTGAGAACAACGATGGCAATAAGTTCTCTGGAACTCTGTAAACCCGCTTTTGTCTTGCTTTTCAGGTAAGAAAAAAAGGCTTTCCAGTTAATGAAAAATAGATGGCAGAGAGAGAGGATGGCAAAGGCAAACCCAAAAATGATATGCTGGTTTTGCCAGGCCGGTTTGCTGAGTCCGAACATTTCCCACACAAAACCGGGAGCTCTGCCTGGAAAGATATAGAGAATAACCCCGGAAACGAGGATGATGAAAAAAGAGAGAAAAAGCCCAAAACTGGTAAACACCCGCCAACTAAAAGATCGTTTCATCGTATGTCAATGTTTATTCATTAATACATGCCTTCTATAACAATAGACGACGTTTCCGTTCTTTTCTTGCGGAGTAATCACTACGGTTTCCTCAAGCAGAGTGAACTCAAGCCTTTGACCACGGCGCCCCCTGCCGCTTGGAGGTTGTTTGCAAAAATTGCAGTCGTACCGGGAAGAGGAAATAAACTGTGAGGAAAACAAACGGGATTTTTTTAAATTCACTGCCGTTGACTGAAAATTTGGGTACGTTCTCGAACAGCTTAGCCTGTCGGGAAAAGCTGAAAATACCGGTTAACTGGTTGTGAAGTAACATACGGAGAGGTGCGAGAGTGGTTGAATCGGACGGTCTCGAAAACCGTTGTGCGCTTAGGTGTACCGTGGGTTCGAATCCCACCCTCTCCGCCAAGCGATAGTCCCGCGTCATCTCATGATGTCCGAAGAGCCCTGTAAAATCAGGGCTTTTCTTGTTTCCTGGTCTACCCTTGTTTATCCTTGTTTTGTGAAGTCCAAGCTTTTTGGCGGTGTTTTTGGGGGTATGATACCGCCAAGGGTTATTGGATACCCCCAAAAAAATATTTACGCCCATGCCTAAACGGATAGGACCTCTTTCTGATGCTCGAGTGAGCAAGGCGAAGCCAACAGACAAGGAATACAAGATTGCGGACAGTGGAGGCCTGCACTTGCTGGTGACACCCAGCGGCGGCAAGCTTTGGCGCTTAAAATATCGTTTTGATGGAAAAGAAAAGTTGCTTGCATTTGGAAGCTCTCCCGAAATTTCTCTGGCGATAGCACGGCAAAGGCGGTTGGAAACCCGGATGCTCTTGGCTACCGGGCAAGACCCTGGCGAGGTGAAAAAGGCTGTTCAAAAAGCTGCGGCTATTGAAGCTTCCTCTACTTTTGAGTTGGTCGCCAATGAGTGGTATGAAAAAAATGAGGCGGTCTGGTCCACCGGCCATGCTACGACAGTTAAAGGAAGGCTCAAAAAAGATGTTTTTCCTGCATTTGGCGGTAAACCGGTTACGGCTATCACTGCTTCGGATGTTCGTACCATGCTCTTGAAGATAGAGGCCCGTGGAACAGCGGAAACGGCTGTCAGGATTAAAATCATTTGTGGGCAGGTGTTTCGGTATGCTGTGGCAACTGGAAGAATGGAGCATGACCCTTCGGCAGCCCTGAAGTCTCATGAGATATTCCGGAAGCGCATAACCCGGCACCATGCCGCCGTTACTGACCCGAAAGAGTTGGCTCCCCTGCTGTTGGCGATTGACGGGTATCAGGGAACCTTTGTGGTGAAATCGGCCCTGCAATTAACTCCCCTGCTGTTTGTCCGCCCTGGCGAACTCCAGAAAATGGAGTGGTCTGAACTTGACTTGGAGGCGGCTTTGTGGTTGATTCCTGCTGAGCGCATGAAGATGAAACTGCCGCACGTTGTCCCGCTTGCAAAACAGGCTTTGGAGATCTTCAAGGCGCTTCAGCCTGTGACTGGCTCGGGACGTTATGTTTTTCCTGGCCGGACAAGTTCACGTCCTATGAGTGATAACAGCGTTAATGCAGCGCTCCGGTACCTTGGTTTCGACAGAGAGACGGTAACCGGTCACGGGTTCAGGGCAACAGCGAGAACAATTCTGGATGAAGTTCTGGGGTTCCGTGTTGACTTGATTGAGCACCAATTGGCTCATGCCGTGAGGGATCCGAACGGACGCGCCTATAATCGCACATCCTTTATTGATGATCGCCGTCAGATGATGCAGGCATGGGCGGATTATCTGGACAATCTGAAAGCCGTCGCAATCTATGCGCCGGTTGATGCTGTGCCGGTATCACGGGAGAGAAAGGCGCTGGAATAGGCGCCTTTTTTGTTACATCCCCTTCCTCATATCACACTCTCTTACTGGCACATCGGAATGATCGGTTAGACCGATCTGATCAAGCGGAGCATCATTTCTAACGCAAAGTTGGACTAAATTTTTTTTTGCTTTTAATCCACTGAAAAAGCACACTTATAGAGAGCTACAGGAACTCTCTGATAAGAATAAATACATTGTGACATGAAGCACAGATCACATTACGAGCCCTTTCAATGCTGTGTTCAAAAAGATTTAACGAGGAAAATCAATGATTTATTGAACGCGCAATCGATAATAGATTCTGACCCTTTGGCGGGTGGCCTTGCTTCCCGACTGAATCTTGATTTACAGAAAATAGCGGAACAGCATAACAGCCTCGGAATGCGTGCTACTGATTTATACAAGGATCATTTGTTGACATCTGCTCTTGATACAATAAAGAATAATGGCACTTCAGCCCTCTTTGCAACTCAGCAAGCTGTACTTAAGGCACAAGAAAAGTTTGAAGCGGTTGATCAACTTGCATTGCTTGCTGCTCCTGCGAGCAAGACTTATTCGGTGTTGCCCTGCTATGATTCGATACAGAATAGTTACCCTTCGGCGCTCTTTGCAACTCAGCAAGCTGCTCTCAAGACACAAGAAATGTTGAAACCGGTTGATCAACTTGCATTGCTTGCTGCTCCTTTTGGCTATGAACGTTCGGTGTTGTCCTGTGTTGATTCGGTAGTTGACACTGCCACTTTCGCCACCATGTCGCCAAAGGGTGGATTTGTGGATCGTGTTTATTGTCAAGGTGTTACAGGGGATTTCGCCGGTTTCGCCACTTTCGCCACGAGAGGTATTGTTTTGAAGAGATGAGCGGTTTATGCGATGGCGAGAGCCGGTTGGATGGGCGTGTACTGGTTT
>SZXY01000061.1 GCA_005843805.1 Chlorobium sp. | reverse complement strand
ATCTTCCCATATTGCGCCAATCCCCCTCGTCGGGGGGGGAATTGGCGCTGCCTCAAAAGGCTTATAATAATCAGAGATTTTTCGATTGTCAGACAGGCTCTTCCTCTACCTTGTGCTTGTAGCCGGTAACGATGGAAGAGGTGACGCTGCTGCGGTCAACCACATCGTGACGTAACACCGCATAGACGTGCATGATGAGGTAGATGGGGAAAATCCATGCTACCAGATGATGCGCGAAATGGAGGGTGTAGCTGCCACCAAAAAGCGGTATCAGCCATCCAAACCATGTTTCGTTGAAACCTCCAGGATTGTTTTCTCCATACATCGCAAGGCCGGAAAAAATCATGAAGGTCGATCCGCAGAAAATGAACAGGAAGTGAGCCAGGGCGGCAACAGGGTTGTGCCCGACATAGTTCGGCTCGTCTGAACGCAGAAAGAGATAGGAGGCAACCTGTTCCTTGAAGGGCTCGCCCCACCAAGAGGGCGACCAGGGCCTGAAACCGCCAAATCGTCCGTATTTGTCGTTGCCCAAAAGTGCCCAGTACATGCGGAAGAGAAAGTTGGCAATGAAAATAAAGGCGGATGCAAAATGAATGTAGCGCCACCATGACATCCCTTTGTACCAGACCGCCTCACCAAGAGGCGGATTGAACACCGGAGCGGCAATGTACATTCCTGTTACCAGAAGGGCTACCGTGCAGAGGGCATTGATCCAGTGATAAAACCTTACAGGCAGCCTCCAGACATAGATTTCTTCAATTATTCTCCCCATGACGAACTCCGGTTAAACGATTTTTACCGATGTGATCTCCTTGCCATTCATGTCGAAGAGATGAGAGGCACAGGCAAGACAGGGATCGAATGAGTGTACCGTTCTGAGAATTTCGAGCGGCTGTTC
Source organism: Chlorobium sp. (assembly GCA_005843805.1). Taxonomy (GTDB): domain Bacteria; phylum Bacteroidota; class Chlorobiia; order Chlorobiales; family Chlorobiaceae; genus Chlorobium. The sequence continues at coordinate 34,776 of SZXY01000061.1, read as the reverse complement.
GGGATTGAGCATGGGTGTCCCCTTCAGCGCAGACTCGTAAGCACCTGAATTGCCATTTGCGTCTCGTGGAGAGGCGTTCCAGGTGGATGGCACTACGATCTGGTACTCCTTGATCTTTTGATCCTTGATGTGGATCCAGTGACCAAGTGAACCGCGTGGCGCTTCGGTGTAACCAAATCCCTTGCACTCTTCAGGCCAGGTGGAAGGCTCCCAGCGATCACTGTTGAAGGTGCGGTAGTCGCCTGCCTTGATATTGGCTACAAGCTGGTCGTAGTAGTGACGCATGAAGCCTGCGGTCTGCTTGCACTCGATGCCACGGGCTGCGGTGCGGCCAAGCGTGGAGAAGAGCGCTTCCGCTCCGACACCAAGCGTCGAAAGTACAAGTCCAACAGTTTCCTTTATCATGGGATCACCTTTGGCGTAGGCAACCAGCACACGGGCAAGTGGACCGACCTCCATTGGGTGGTTTTTCCAGCGTGGAGTCTTGAGCCAACTGTATTTCTTGTCGGTATCGAGATGCTCGAAAGGTGGTTTTGGGCCTGTGTAGGCCGGATTGGTCTCTCCCTGCCATGGGTGAAGCCCTTTCGAGTCACCCTTGGAGTAGGTGTACCAACTGTGACTTACCTCTTCAGTAACCTGGGAGGCATCCCTCGGATCAACATCGATAACGGTAGTGAGATCCTTGTTGAGAATGGCTCCTCTTGGCCAGAGCAGGGTCTTGAAATCTGCAAGAGTGGTTTCGGGAAAGTCACCGTAACTGAGATAGTTGCCAAGCCCGCCGCCGTAAAGCCATCCCTTGTAATATCCTGCAATGGCAAGAAGATCGGGAATGTAGACCTGGTCGATGAACGTGGTGGTGTCGTCAATGATTTTCTTGATCATCGAGAGACGTTCGATATTGATCGCAGTGTCGCTGTTGGGATCGATGGCGCAGGCCATGCCGCCAACCAGATAGTTCGGATGAGGGTTCTTGCCACCGAAAATGGTGTGAATCTTGACAATCTCTTTCTGGAAATCAAGCGCTTCAAGGTAGTGCGCAACAGCAATGAGGTTGACTTCAGGCGGAAGTTTGTAGGCCGCATGACCCCAGTAGCCATTGGAGAAAATACCAAGCTGGCCGCTTTCGACAAATCCGACAAGACGCTGCTGCAGATCCTTGAAGTAACCTACCGAGGATTTCGGCCAGGAAGAGATGCTCTGGGCTATAGCGGAAGCCTGTTTAGGGTCTGCCTTGAGGGCACTGACTACATCGACCCAGTCAAGGGCGTGGAGATGGTAGAAATGTACCAGGTGATCCTGTGTTACCTGGGTGGCATTCATCAGGTTACGGATGATGCGGGCATTGGTTGGAATTGCTATTCCAAGTGCATCCTCAACGCAACGCACCGAAGCGAGTGCATGTACCGTGGTACAAACACCGCAGATACGCTCGGTAAATGCCCAGGCATCCCTTGGATCCCTCCCTTTGAGAATCACCTCAATTCCGCGCCACATTGTACCGCTGCTGAATGCATCCTCAATCACGTTGCTGTCGTTCAGCTTTGCCTCTATTCTCAGATGCCCCTCGATACGGGGAATCGGATCAACAACTATTTTTTTGGCCATGAGCTACTCCCTGGATTATGCTTTGTCGTTATCTTCACTGCCTGCTTTTGCCTTTTTCACTGCTGTCACGGCAGCATGCGCGGCAGCGCCAACTGCGGCTGCACCAACGGCAATAACGCCGATCTTGTCGGCATTGCTGTCACTGCCAAGAAACGGCACTTCAGCAAGCCTGCTGTAGAATGGACCTCTGTCCCAGAAATTAGGCTCGGAACAGCCAATACATGGGTGTCCGGAACCAATGGGAAAACTTGTACCACCGTTCCACTGAATCTTTGAACATGCGTTGTAGGTGGTCGGGCCTTTGCAACCCATCTTGTAGAGACACCACCCTTTTCTTGTGGCTTCGTCATCAAAGCTTCTGACAAACATGCCTGCATCATAAAATGCACGCCTGTAGCACTTGTCGTGAATCCTTGTCTTGTAAAATGCTTTGGGACGACCCAGACGGTCAAGTTCGGGCAGTGTACCGAAAGTATGGAAATGGGCAATAACGCCGGTCATGACCTCCGATATTGGCGGACATCCCGGAACCTTGACGATTGGCTTGTCCTTGATGATCTCTGATACCGGAGCGGCACCGGTGGGATTTGGATCGGCATTCTGTACACAACCAAATGAAGCACAGTTGCCCCAGGCAATAATTGCTGCAGCATCGGCAGCAGTTTCTTTCAGGGTATTCAGGAACGAATCACCACCTACCATGCAGTAGACTCCATCATCTTTGGTCGATACGTTTCCTTCAACGGCAAGGATGTATTTACCCTTGTAATCTTTCATGATCTTGCGTCGGACATCCTCAAGCTGATGGCCCGCTGCTGCGCTGAGCAGGTCATCGTAGTCAAGCGAAATCATGTTGAAAAGAAGATCTTCGATGCTCGGGTGGGAAGAGCGGATAAAAGATTCTGAACAGCAGGTACATTCAAGACCGTGAATCCAGATAACCGGGGTTCTCGGCTTTTTTTCCATGGCCTCAACAATAGCCGGAACCATGGAAGGTGAAAGACCGAGATAGACCGAGGTAAGAGTACAGAACTTGAGAAAGTCCCTGCGGCTTACTCCCCTGGCCCTGAAAATATCAGCAAAGGTCTGGTTGCTTTGCATTACTACCTCCGTTTTGAAAGGATCAGATTATCGAGAAAACAGATCGAATAAAATGTAAGGAAAAACAGGGATATTTCAGACGGGCAGCTTCTGATAAGTAGAGAAACTGTTTTTCTTTATAATAACGATTGTTGACTGAATTTTCCAAAAAAAACCCCGCCGATCCTGCTGGATAGACGGGGGGAAATAAAAAATTTTATAGGGAAGGGGCTGCTTTTCCTCTTTAATAGAGCTTCACGCCGAACATAGCCGAAGAATATTTGGCAAAATCCGAGAGTGGCTGAAAAAAGAGACCAAAATAGAGCGTCAGAATCATCAAAAGAGCCATGAGAACTTTGGCAAGCATACCTGAATCCATGTTCTTTTCTCCATGCTGCTCTGAATCGCGAAGATACATGTTGAGCGGTATCAGCATGTAGTAGTAAAGCGAAATAACGCTGGTCATCACGCCGATAAGTGCAAGCCAGATATAGAGGGAACCTTTGGCAAGCAATGCAGAAAAAATCATAAGCTTGCCGATGAAACCCACGGTCGGAGGAAGACCGACAAGTGAGATGAGAAAAACAGTCAATGCTGCACCTGCAAGAGGCATTCTTTTGCCAAGACCGCGATAATCATCGAGGTTTTCGCTGCCAGTCTTGTTGGCGATAAGAATGACAACATAGAATGCTCCGAAGTTGACAAGAAAATAGGAGAGCAGATAAAAGAGGGTTGCCTGGGTACCAAGCTGGTCCATCACAATGATGCCAAGCAGGAGATAACCGGCATGAGCAATAGAGGAGTAGGCAAGAAGACGCTTGACGTTTTTCTGCCAGAGGGCAACGACGTTGCCATAAATCATTGAAGCAATGGAGAGAATGATGAGCAGCGACACCCAGTCAATACCGATAATGTCCTCGTAAGGATTTACTACATGCGGCACGGCTATATAGAAAAAGCGCATGAGCAGGGCAAAACCTGAAGCTTTGGAAGCAACAGAGAGGTATGCGGTAATGGGAGTCGGAGCGCCTTCGTAAACGTCAGGACTCCAGAAGTGAAAAGGTACTGCACCGATCTTGTAACCGAAGCCAGCAAGCACAATAAGTGAAGCAAGAATCATCACCACCGGATCGTAGCCATGTGCAGAGAGTTCAGCACTGATTTTAATAAGATTGGTCTGGGCGGTAAGACCGTAAATCAGTGAAAAACCGTAAATCATGAGGCCTGATGATACAGCGCCATAGACAAGATATTTCAGTGCAGCTTCCGAGGAGCGAGGATCGCGTTTGAAATATCCGGTAAGGATGTAGGCGGTCAGACTGACCAACTCCATCGAGAGGATAATCATCATGAGGTCGGCTGAAGAGGCCATCATGATCATGCCGATCAGCATGGCCACGATAAGTGCATAGTACTCTCCGATGCTTTTTACCTCCCGGTCGAACTGCTCGTCGGCCATCGTGATGACAACGGCAATCATGGCCGAAATCACAAAGAGGTATTTAAAAAAGAGAGCGAACTCGTCAAGGACATACATCCCGAAAAAGAACTCCCCCGGCTGCATGGAATGCTGCTGGTATATGAAAAAGATGCTGCCCGCAAGCCCAAGAAGGGTTGTTATTGAGAGCAGGTTGTTTTTGCGGCCTTTTGCAAACAGATCGACAACGATCAGCAGCATAAAAAGCACGGACAGATAAAGTTCAGGTATAAAAAATCCAACGCTTGCTTCCAGACTTGCAATGATACCTTGAATTTCAGCACCTGATGGCAGCTCGAACATAATTCTCTTCGTTTATTCTTTTACCTCATTCAAGGCAATTAATTCATAGTTGTCATCACGACCGGGGAAAGTACTTCTACCAGCTTGTTGATGCTGGTGGTCAACATGCCGAGCACTGGCATCGGATAGATACCAAGGAAAATGATGATCACGGCAAGTGGCACAAGCATGGCAAGTTCACGACCATCCAGATCGAGCTTTCCTTTCCAGTCATGGAAATGGATATGCTCATGACCATCCTCACCGACCTCGATATCATAAGCTGCATCGGCTTTCCTCTTTCCGAGGAATACCCTCTGCAGTGACCAGAGCAGGTAGGCTGCACCAAAAACGATACCAAGCACCGAAACCATGGCGATATATCGGGTTGTCACAGAACTGAATGCACCGACAAAGACAAAAGCCTCTGAAATAAAGCCGCTCAGGCCAGGAAGTCCAAGCGAGGCAAACCATGCTATGGTAACGACCGCCGCATAGACAGGCATGTATGAGGCAAGACCGCCGAACTTGTCGATCTGGCGGGTATGTGCACGATCATAAATAACACCGACCAAAAGGAAGAGCATGGCAGTAATGGTGCCGTGGTTGAACATCTGGTAGAGTGCGCCAACCATACCCTCACTGTTTCCGGCAGCAAGGCCAAGCAGGACATAGCCCATGTGACTGATGGAAGAGTAGGCAACCATCTTTTTGAGATCCTGCTGTGCAAGTGCACAGAAGGCTCCATAAATAATATTGATAGCGCCAAAAATCCCAATCACATACATCGAGGCATGGAACACTTCAGGGAAAAGCGGGAAGTTGATACGCATCATTCCATAGGTACCAAGCTTCAGAAGCACACCGGCAAGAATAACCGAAATAGGTGTAGGTGCTTCAACGTGTGCGTCAGGCAACCATGTATGGAACGGGAACATTGGAACCTTGATGGCAAAACCGATAAAGAGCACAATGAAGGCGACATAACGCCACATGACATTGTCAGGCCCAAGAATGGCATCCTTGATATAGTTCTCCTGGCTTGCCATGGCAACGAGGCTGAAGGTATGGTTGCCGGTAACAGGGTCAATAACGCTGAAGTAGAGCCCGATCATGACAAGCAGCATGAAAACGGAACCAAACAGGGTATAAAGGAAAAACTTGATAGCCGCATATTCACGGTTAGGGCCACCCCAGATACCGATAAGGAAGTACATCGGAAGAAGCATGATTTCCCAGAACACATAGAAAAGGAAGAAATCAAGTGCTACAAAACATCCCATCATGGCCGATGCAAGCAGGTTGTAAAGGATGAAATACCCTTTGACCTGTTTCTGGATTGTCCAGCTTGAAAGAATGCCGATTGCCGAGATCAGTGCTGTCAGGATAACCATGGTGACCGAAATTCCATCTATACCGAGGAAATACTCGATGTTGAGGGAACCAAAGCCGCCGAGATTGAGACTGATCCAGGGAAGCTTTTCGACGAACTGGAATGAGCCCAGAGGACTCCCGCCCGGGCCAGCAGTTATTCCTGGAAGAGATGGATCATACGCTCGCCAGATCAGAACCGACAACACCACCTGCGCAAGAGAGGCAAGCAATGAAACAATCCTGATTATCTGCTTTTGCGATGAAGGCACGGCAAGAATAACCAGACCGGCAATAATTGGCAGAAAAACAATTAAACTCAGCATGTTCCGTATTATCTGTAAGTTTTCAGATTAAAAGTAAATCCCTGTTAGTAGACCAGTCGTGTAAAGTAATAGACAAAGTAACCGAAAACCGCAAGAATCAGCATCACAACGTATGTCTGAACCTTTCCGGTCTGCAGCTTTCTCAATACGGCTCCTGTTGTATTCACACTGAAAGCCGTAAAGTTCACCAGGCCATCAACAACATATTTGTCGAAACTTCCATTGGCAAAGGCAAATTTCTTGACCGTGAAAGCGACACCGTTGACGAGACCATCAACAATATTGGTGTCAAACCAGGCAAACACTTTGGAAAGCACAATGGAACCCTTGATAAAGGTGGCCTCATAGATCTCGTCCCAGTACCATTTGTTGAGCGAAAAGAGATAGAGTGGTCTGATAGAGATTGCCGTCTTTTCGGGGTCGATAATTCTGAAAACATAGACAATGAAGGCCATGCTGATTCCAAGCACAACCATAATGCTCGATATATAAATTGCCGGGAAGTGAGCAGCGTGTGCGGCATGGGCAATTTCCGCCTGGCGTGGATCGGCAAAAGTATGAACGCCGGCAGGTGCAGCATGTGAAGGGGCTGCAGCAGCAGCGTGAGAATCTGTTTCTGCGTGACCGGCAGGTGGAAGAACCGCTTCGGCTATCAAGGGAGCGACACCACTCCGAAGAGCGGCAGCCTTTTGGAGTGAGGCCTCTCCAACAACGGTTTCCGGCGTCTGAATCATCTTCATGAACCAACCCTTCGCGCCATCGAGAGGATCAGGGGAATAGACAAAAAAGACTGAAAGAGCAGCAAGAATGACAAGAGGCGCTCTCATGTTCCAGGAAACTTCATGGACACCGTGATGCTCTTCGTGACAGTCGTGGTCATCGTGGGCACCGTGGTGTGCATCATGGACATCGTGGCCATGATGATCTTCTGCCGGTTTCAGATGAGTACGGCTTTCACCAAAGAAGACAAGCCAGATCTGCCTTCCCATATAGAAGGCGGTAAGCATGGCGGAAAAGAAACCAAGAACGGGAATAAGGTAGAAAATACCGCCACCTTCAACCTTGGCAAAACCAATGGCGCCGGCAAGAATGGCATCCTTGCTCATGAATCCGCTGGTCAGCGGCAAACCGGCAAGGGCTAGCGTTGCAAGAGTGAATGTTGCAAATGTCCATGGCATGTGTTTGCGAAGACCGCCCATCCAGCGCATATCCTGTTCATGGTGCATTGCGTGAATGATTGCACCGGAACCAAGAAAGAGACAGGCCTTGAAAAATGCATGGGTAACGAGATGGAAAAGCGCAGCAGAGTATGCTCCAACACCAAGGCCGAGCACCATGTAACCGAGCTGTGAAACTGTCGAGTAGGCCAGAACCCTTTTGATGTCGTTCTGGGTAATGGCAATTGTTGCTGCCATGAAAGCTGTCGAAGCTCCGACAAAGGCAATCAGATGAAGAGCGTCAGGCGTGAGCATCACAAATATTCGGGCAACGAAATAGACTCCGGCAGCAACCATGGTAGCCGCATGGATAAGGGCCGATACAGGTGTCGGGCCTTCCATGGCGTCAGGAAGCCAGATATGGAGCGGGAACTGTGCCGATTTGCCAACACAACCCATAAAGAGCAGGATACCTGCAGCGGTCAGCCATGCATTGGAAAGAGCGAACTTCCCTGCTGCAAGGTTGGCATTGATCTCGACAAAGCTGAACGTATGGAACTGGGAATAAAGAATAAGAATACCGAGCCACATGCCGATATCACCGACACGGTTGGCCAGAAATGCCTTTTTCTGAGCATCTGCCGCACTGTCCTTCTCAAAGAAAAAGCCGATAAGAAGATAGGATGAAAGACCGACAAGCTCCCAGAAGATATAAATGGAAAAGAGGTTGTCCGAAAGAACTATACCGAGCATGGAGAATGTAAAGATTCCGAGAAAGGCAAAATACCTTCCGTAATTCTTGTCTCCGGCCATGTATCCGGTAGAGTAGAGATGGACAAGCAAACTTATGAGCGTTACCATCGCAAGCATGATGGCTGTCAGGTTGTCGATCACCACACCCATCTTTATCTGCAGTGGACCGACTCCGGGTACCTTGCCTAAATCAATCCAGGTAAAATCCCATGCAATCCTGAATGCCGGATCGTAGGTCTGCACAATAACTGTCCAGAAAATGTAAGCCGACAGTGCAAATGCTGTCCCGAGTATTCCAACCCCCAAAAAATCGCCACTTCGCGGTAGCCTGCGATTAAAAAAGATAAGAATGACAAACGAGAGCAGCGGCAACAGCAGTACGACTATTGATAACTGAATTAAACTGTGCATGTTCTTTTGGTTTACACGAAAAAATTATAACAGATAATAACTTTTACACCCTACTCTTTCATCGAATCGATGCTCGATACATCGACACTTTTGAAAATCTTGAAAATATTGATGACGATGGCAAGCGCAATGGCAGCTTCCGCTGCGGCAAGCACAATAACGAAAAGAGAGATCATAACCCCTTCCATTCCACCGTTATACTTCGAGAATGCCAGAAAATTGATATTAGCGGCATTGAGAATAAGCTCAACACCCATCAGAATAACGATGGCATTCTTTCTGGTCATGACTGCAAAAAGCCCCAGACAGAGAAGAATGGCCGATATTGTCAGATAGTGATTGAGTCCTATGGTAGTCAACTGTTCCATTGTTTTATCGGCTTATTATTCGTTATTGTCAGGCTTTTCAAAACGTGCAAGAAATGCCGCTCCGATTAGCGCTGCAAGCAGCAGGATGGAGGCCATTTCAAAAGGAAGCACATAGCGTGACATGGTTTCAAAGCCAATGCGCTCGACAATGCTGCCCTGCAGTGTCACGTCAGAAGGCATCCAGCCATGCGTGGTATAAAAGGTATAGAGCATCGCCCCGATCATGCCAAAAAGCAGCAGTGTACCAGGAACGATATGAAGCACATCGGTTTTAAGCTCGGTAAACATGATACTGTTGGTAAACATCACACCAAAAAGGAGCAGCACAAGGATACCTCCGACATAGACCACTACCTGAGTCACTGCTATGAAGTCAGCGCTCAGAAAGACGTAGAGAGCGGCAACACCAAAAAAGGTAAAGAGGAGCGAAAAGGCGGAATAGATGACATTGCGTGAAAACACGACAAAGGCGGCAGAAAAGACCGTAATTGCCGCAAAGAGATAAAAAATGACCGTATACGTTGGGTTACTCATGGTGTTGGAGCACATTAATTGGTTCGCTTATTCTCCGCCCTTGTTTTCCTGCTGGGCTTCCGCCGCCTTCTTTGCCTTTTCCGCCTGCGCCTTGGCCTGGATTTCAGCAAGCTTGCGACGCTTTGCCTCGGCTTCCAGACGGGTCATGTTTCCAAAATGATAGATCATGTTGCTGCGGTCAAACTCGGAAAAATCACTGACCGGAGTATGCACAAGGCACTCTGTCGGACATACGGTCGTACAGATACCGCAGGTCATGCATTTTGCCACATCGATATCAAATACAGGGAGCCAGAACTTTTTCTGCTGTCCATCCGAAGTCTTGCCGCACAGCGCCAGATCATCGGGTGCAACCTTGATGGTCTCGATCGTGATACAGGCAATCGGACAGGCTCTGTCACACTGCCCGCAGCCGATACAATCCTCGATATTGTTGTAGAGGCGGTAGCGAGCGTTGGCTGGCGTCGGGATCACCTCACGGGGATACTGCAGGGTGCAGAGACCATCAACCTGACGGAAATAGTCAACATCATCAATACCGGCATCGCCCTTGCGATGAACCGCATTGAAAAAATGCTTCAGGGTGATGCCCATTCCGGTAGCAATCGTAACTGCGCCGGTTTTTATATTCCTGAAATACTCACTCATAATCTATTATTCGTCATTACTTTCCTGCCATTGACTGTTGAACTTTCTCAAGGAACATAAATTTCCCAGACCGCCGTCAGCACGAAGCTGACAAAAGCAAACGGGGTCAAAACTTTCCAGCAGAGGTACATTAACTGGTCAACCCTTAAACGGGGAAGTGTCCAACGCAACCACATCTGCACAAAAATAAAGAAGAACCCTTTCGATATAATCCAGAAGGCACCCCACACAGGCCCGTTTGTCCAGTCGTTCAGGGCAACCGCACCAAGATTGGGAAGCGGCGAGTTCCATCCACCAAGAAAAACTATTGAGATAATGGCAGAGACCATAAACATGCTTCCATACTCTGCAAGGAAAATCACAGCGAACTTCATGCCTGTATATTCGGTGAAGTAACCTGCAACCAGCTCAGACTCTGCCTCGGGAATATCGAATGGAGCACGGTTCACCTCCGCAAGGGAAGCGATAAAGTAGATGAGAAAAGGAAGCCATGCTATTGGAGACTGAAACAGGAAGAAGTGTGCAAAACCCCATGAACCAGACTGCAGAATGTTGATCTGCTGCATATCAAGTGTGCCAGCCATCATTGCACCACAGAGAAGAGCTATTGCTGCCGGAATCTCATAACTGACAATCTGCGCAACACTTCGGACAGCTCCGTAAAGCGACCACTTGTTGTTTGAGCCCCAGCCTGCCGCCAGGATACCGACAACTTCAATAGAGACAATACCGATTGCAAAAAAGAGTCCGACATTGAGACTCGCCCCGATAAAGGCAGGACTGAACGGTAGTACTGCAAAAGCCAGAAATGAACCGACAAAGAGAATTCCGGGACCAACAACAAAGAGAAACTTGTCGGCAGAGGCAGGAACGATATCCTCTTTCTGAAGCAGTTTCAGGATATCGGCAAGTGTCTGCAGGATACCCCATTTGCCAACCTCCATAGGACCGAGACGATCCTGCATGAAGGCAGAGATCTTTCTTTCACCGTACACTCCATAAGTAAGCGCATAGAGTGCAATGAAAACAAGAGGAATGGCGGCAAGAATAACCAGACCGAGAGGTAACCCCATCGGATTGAATCCGACCAGGGCATTCGACCAGGCATTGAGAGTGTTACCCATAAGAAAAGGCATGCTAAATTGCGATAAAGCAGTTAAACTCATCGGTCAACCTCCCCCAGAACGATATCGATGCTGCCGATGATGGCGACAAGATCGGGAATAAGCTGACCTTTTGAAAGATCCTTCATCGCTGAAAGATTGACAAAACATGATGAACGGGCCTTGCAGCGAAGAGGTTTGGTAGATTTGCCATCGCTCTGGATATAAAAACCAAGCTCACCACGAGGGTTTTCAGCACGCCCATAAACTTCGCCAGCTTTTGGACGAACGCGCTTCGGCACTCCAGCCCTTGGGTTGAATCCTTCAGAGCCTGGCATCTTGTCGATGCACTGCTCGATAATCCTCAAACTCTCCTCCATTTCAAGAGCACGGACAAGGTGACGTGAAAGACAGTCACCTATATCGGAAAACTTCCCATCGGGGACAGGTACATCAAAATCAAGTTCAGGGTAGATTGAGTAAGGATCGTTTCTCCTCAAATCCCACTTGACGCCTGAACCGCGAAGCATGGGACCCGACCAGCCATAGTTGATAGCAACATCTGCCGGCATGATACCGATACCTTTGGTACGTTTGACAAAAATCTCGTTTTCGGTAAGAAGCTTGAAGAGTTCCGTAGCAAACGGCCTGAAATAATGGACAAACTCCATAACCCGCTTGTTGAAATCTGCAGGAACGTCATTGGCGATACCGCCGATCCATATATAATTATAGAGCATGCGCGCACCCGATGCCCACTCAAGAAGGCTGAGAATATGCTCACGATCACGGAAACAGAAAAGGAATGGGGTAAATGCGCCAAGATCGATGCCGTAGGTACCGATTGCAACGAGATGTGAAGCAATCCTGTTAAGCTCGGATACAATAACCCGGATAAACTCGACACGGCGGGGAATTTCAACATCAAGCAGCTTTTCAACGGCTATGGCAAAAGCCATTTCGCTGTTCATTCCCGCCAGGTAGTCCATCCTGTCGGTATAGGGCACAATACCAGGATAATCAACATTCTCGCAATGCTTTTCAAAGCAGCGGTGCAGATAACCGAGGTAGGGCACCGCTTCGGTTATCACCTCACCATCAGTAAGACATTCGAGTTTGAGAACACCGTGGGTTGAAGGATGCTGGGGACCCATGGCGAGGACCATCTGCTCCGTTGCAAGGTCCTTTTCAATAATAACGACATTGTCGCTTTTTCGGGTAACCCTGACCGAACCCTGTCCGGCTATATCTAATTCCTGCATACTTGAGCTGCTTTTACTATTATAAACATTCTCTCCATCTCAGTACGGCACCTTGATTCCGTGGTAACTCTCCTGCACCTTGTAATCCTTGCGGAGCGGGTAACCTTCCCAGTCTTCCGGACAAAGTATCCTTTTCAGGTCGGGATGACCGGCAAAATGCATTCCATACATATCATAGGCCTCCCTCTCATGCCAGTTCGCCGTATGCCAGACACAGGAAACCGTCGGAATGGAACCGCCTTCACGACTGCATTTGACCTTGACAGCTATCTTGTGATTGAAAACACCAAGCGACTCGATATTGCAGACAATGCCAAGCTTCTCTTCTGCAGGATAATCAACGCCTGAAAGGCACGCCATATAGTTAAACTTGAGCTTTGCATGATCGCGCATGCAGAGAGCGATCTCCTGCCAGAGAGAGGTATCAAGAACCTCAAAAAAAGGCATGGTATCATTGGCATCAAACGCCGAAACTGCTTCACCGAATTTTTCCCGGATAATCGCGTATGCCGAAGCACTTGCTGCAACCGACTGCGAAACAACCTTTCCTTCTTCCATCTCTCTATTACAAGCCTGTTTATTTAATTATGCTCCGGCAGCCTTACGCTCCCGCTCGATCACCATCTGGGGATCGACACTTTTTTCCGCCAGTTTTTTAAGTGCATCCGCCCTCGATATGCCAATCTGTTCCATGCGTATCAACTCCTGCACCTTCATGAGACCACCGATAAGTGATTCAGGTCTTGGAGGACAACCCGGCACATAGACATCGACAGGAATGATGCGGTCAACGCCCTTGAGCACATGATAACCATGCTGCCAGTAAGGACCTCCGCAATTGGAACAACTGCCCATGGAGAGCACATAACGCGGCTCCGGCATCTGCTCGTAAAGACGTATAACCCTCTCTGCCATTTTCATTGTAACCGTACCGGCAACAATCATGAGATCTGACTGACGAGGCGATGAACGTGGGAAAATACCGAAACGCTCAAGATCGTAATTGGATGCGTTGGTTGCCATCATCTCGATAGCGCAGCAGGCCAGACCAAAGCCCATCGGCCAGAGCGATGAAAGCCGAGCCCAGTTCAAAACATTGTCAACCGATGTTACCAGCACATTATGCTTTGTTATACCGGCATCAAGTAAACCCATAACCTCTAATAAAAATGGTGAATAGTATTTAATCCCCGATAGTGCGGGATTTTGCGGACGGCATTTCAGGCATTTTCGGAATATTGGGAACTGGCCTTACCCAGTCAAGATCTCCTTTTACCCATGCATAAACAAGGCCGAGAATAAGGATACCGGCAAAGACAAGAGCCTCAACAAGGGCAAACTCTCCAAGCTGGCGGAACACTGTTGCCCAGGGGAAAAGGAAAACAACCTCAACATCGAAAATGATAAAGATAAGTGCCACGACATAAAACCTGATATTGAACTTGACCCAGGCGCTGCCAACAGCTTCCTCTCCACACTCGTAGGTTGATGTTTTGGCTGGGTTTGGTCTGCTGGGACGCAGAAGACGAGCGGTCAGATATCCTCCGGCAACGAAAACAATACCGAGGACAAGAAAAGCAAAAACATTACCAAAATTACTCAGGGTCTGATCCATGTGACGGCATTTTGAGTTAATCCCGGTCAACGAACAAATCTTAATGATCCGGAAATGAACGTCTTTTCAGGTGCGCAAATATAAAAAAAAAATCGTTTGGACATAGAGAAAAAAACTGCTTTTTGCTTCGACACCTCATCATCTCTGTTCCTGCCTGATCTGCGCTTGGCAAAAGTAACACTATTTCAATAATAAAATAACTTTATGAGTCACTTAATGGCCTTCACCATAAAATTTGTTGCCGATACGCATAAAAAACCTTAAAAACAAAAACGTAACAAGAAAAGCAATAATCAGTATCACCCCGTGAGTGAGGAGCCAGGAACCACTGAGAGCAAACAGCGGAGAGGCGAACATGGCGATAACAACCATCCAGATGATAGGAGCCCATGCAATGCCGAGAATAACGGGAAGACCGGTTTTCATAAACCGCTTTTTGGTGTCAACGTCGGGAAAAAGTTTCATGATGTCAATTAAAAAAAGAGGCTGCCAATTTGCTCGGCCATCGTGGCATCGAGTGTTTTCAAAAGTTCATACTCCCGCTTCAGACCTTTCATATCCCCTCTCGACAGATAATACATGGCAATCTTGCAGTGGGGTTCGGGGTTATCCGGTTCAAGCCGGAGTGCGGCTTCAAAAGCCTCCTTTGCCTGTTCATGCTCACCCAAATCGAGATAGGCATCACCCATTACACAGTAGGCATCTACATACTCAGGATCGATCTCAATGGCTTTCTGGAGGGTTTTCACGGCATTCTCCACCTTGCCAAGCGTCAACTGCACAAAACCGAGATGCTTGTAGGCTGGAAGAAAAGCTGGATCGAGCACAATGGTTCTCAACAGATCACATCCTGCTTTCCTGAAATTGCTCATCGAAAGCAAGGTAACCGCCCGAGCATAAAACACCGAAGCATCTCGATTTCTCTGCTGGAGAGAGCGGTCAAGAAGCTTTAGTGCTTCCTCATTTCGCTGCTGCTCGATGTAGAGCAGCGCCAGCTCATACTGTTTCCGGGGATTGTCGGGATCCTGCTGAAGTGCCGTCTCCCGTTGCTCTATGTCATTCTGATTCAAGGCTATTGGGTTTTACGGTTTATGTGCAAGATTGTCAAGAAAAAACTGCCGCTTTTCGAGCAGTTGCAGCTCATCGAGTACCTTTGAAGCAAGCCATTTGCCAAATTCAGGAGAATCATTGATGCAGCGGACATATTGGGAATGAGGAAAGGCCGCCTCTTCAAGCTTTTTAAAGGCATCAAATTCGGTCTCGCTGTTATCGGCAAAAAAACCATAGGGAAACATCACCACGGCTTCATATCCCTCACGCTTGAACTCTTCAAGCGCTTTTTCAATTGTTTCTGCAGTCCACTCCCCTCCCCTGGAATGATTCATGCAGCCCTGGCGAACATCGGAGAAAATATTTGCAGGATCAGCCATGATCTTGCGCTTCATCATCTCAAAAAAAGCCACGGTCTCTTCCAGCCCGGTAAAGAGTTCCGGAGGATTTCCTGAGCGATCCCTGACCAGTGTACCATGAATGACCAGCACAAGACCAATCTTCTTCCCTTTTCGCTGACGAAGGGAGAAAGAAAGCTGCCCAAAAAGATAATCAATATAAATACGGTGAAGACGATCATCATTCCATAGCTTGCTCAACACCCTTACCTTACTGAAGGTACTCTCTCCATAGGAATCGATAACCATCTGACAGGCAACCCCGCAGGAAAATGCCGACTCAACCGGAATCATCGGTACCACAACAATACCATCATACTCCTGTTTCAGTTGCACAAGCATCTCATCAAGATAGGGCGGAACGAAATAATAGGCATCAACCACATCGATTGCCGCTTTTGAAAGAAACGGACTTCCGCTTTCAGCGATAAAGGCTGCCAACCGGTTTTTCTGGGAACGGTTGATTGCAAGAAGAGAAGAACGATAACGGTTGAGCTTCCACTTGAGATAATGCTTTGTCGAACGGTAATCAGCAATGAAATAAATCAGAGCAGTCGGTATCCTGGCAATCTGACGAGTAACAACCTTGAGAATTCTTCGCGAACTCGGCCACAGATTCCTGACAGTCAGCTTTTCAACCTCTCCATAAGTCGTGACAACGACGGCATATTTTTTCCTGCTCACAATCCTGTCCACCATTTTAATTCAGCAAACATCACGGCAAAACCAACCACTCCGCCAACAAAGGTTTGCATGAAATTATGCGCTTTAAGGAAAATTCTTGACCATACAAGCACAGGAACAAGCAGAAGGAGCCATAAAGCAACAGAACCAAACTGTATAAAGAGCAACGCAACAGAAGAGGAAAAGGTAAAAAGATGAATGCTGATCTTCCACTGAAGCGTAATCAGCAGGATAAAAACCGTATTGACTGCATTGAAAAGCAGAATCCCGGTCAGAAGCTTCGGCGGATGGAGCTGCGCCATAAACTCATAACCAAGTGCATTGACCGCTATCAGCACCAGAAGCGGCAGAAAACGCTGTTCACGGAATGTGATATTGTAATCCGACACTTTTCCTGATTTTTTCAAACCAAGAATCAAAAACATGGGAACAATGGTACTTGCAAAAAACAGCACCCCGAGATAGGACAAACGATGGGTGTCATGACCATATCCAAGCATAACAATCGCAAAATAGGCTGCCGGTGCAACCACAATCGGATTGATTACCCATGAAATAAAGTTTGCGAAACGGTGTAAATCAAACTGCATGGGCTCTTGACTATAAGAGGAAATGAGATTTATGCGTAAAATACCGAAAAAGTATTTTGAAAGATAGTTTTTATTGAAATAAAAACCAGTATATTATTGGACTATACTGCGAGAGTGGTGAAATTGGTATACACGCTAGTCTTAGGAACTAGTGCCGTGAGGCGTGAGGGTTCGAGTCCCTTCTCTCGCACCGCTCTGAAGATGCCAAAGTGGCGGAACTGGTAGACGCGCTGGACTCAAAATCCAGTGAGTGAATAACTCGTGTGGGTTCGAGTCCCACCTTTGGTACAAGACAATAACAAAGCAATTTAGCGGGATACCCTATCCATGAACAGAATGTACTCACCGTGGCGTGAAGTGTACATGCAGTCTTTCAAGGATGAAAAGCCTGCCGGTGAAAGCGGAAAATCAGTTTTTGCCGATATTCCTCCCGAAGAGGATGAGAAACGTTTTGTCCTCCATCGGGCAGAGAAATGCTTCATCATCATGAACCTCTATCCATACAACTGCGGGCACCTCATGGTGATCCCCTATCAGCAGACACCTGACTTTGCGGAGCTTGACCAGCAGACGAAACTTGAGGTCATGGAGCTTACAGAACTCTCGATCAAGGCTCTGAAACTTACCCTGAGACCACAAGGCTTCAATGTCGGTGCTAATATCGGAAGAGTGGCAGGAGGGAGTGTGGAGAACCATATTCATTTCCATATTGTCCCCCGCTGGGAAGGCGACACCAATTTCATGCCAGTGCTTGCCGATGCCAAAGTGCTCAGCAATGACATGACCTCCACCTATCAAAATCTGAAACAGGCCTTTATCGACCTCACACAGGCAAAAGGGCAATAGCCACTTTTGCACCGATGGAAACCGTTGCCTGCCCCATAACCAACTCCACGGAGTTCACTGACTATCTTCAGGTACCTGACCGTTTCGATTCTTCAGGAAAAGAGCGATGGCGGCTTATGCGTTCAACGGCATCAGGGCTCATCATGCTCAACCCCCGTCCCGACAGCAGCGAAATTACCCTGCATTACCATAGCGGGCAGTATGACCCCTACCTGCATGGCCAGAACAGCTCCTCTTTCCGCGACAAAGTCTACCTTGCCGCCAGATCTTTTCTGCTCCGCTATCGTGCAAAGATCATCCTGAAGGGCATAACAAAACCCATGCAGCAGCTCTCGATTCTTGAGATCGGCTGTTCAACCGGCGCGCTCCTTGACTATTTGCACCGCAAAAAGGGAGTGACTCTGCAAAATCTTGCAGGAGTGGAACCTGATACTGAAGCAGCAGAGCATGCCCGAAAACATTTCGGACTGCAAGTCTATCCATCACTGCATGAAGAGGGTTTTGGAGAAAAAATATTCGACCGGATTGTGCTGTGGCATACGCTTGAGCATATTCACGCCATCAATGAAACGGTTGAGTTGGTGGCAAAAAAACTTGCACCAGAAGGCGTGCTGGTCATTGCACTGCCCAATCCCGCAAGTTTCGATGCCGGACTCTACCGGGAGAACTGGATAGCTTGGGACGCACCGCGCCATCTCTACCATTTTGTACCTGGAACCCTTGAAAAACTGCTTGAACTCCATAATCTGAACATCTTGAGAGAGCGTCCCTACTTTCCCGACACACTCTACAACATCTTCCACAGTGAGAAGCTGCGCTGCCAGAGAGAAAAGCAGAAGTTCAATGCTCTACGGGTGACTGGTGCACTCCTTGAAGCGACAGCAATGACAAGAGCAGAGAAGGCTTCAAGTCTGGTTTACTATTGCAGAAAAAAACAGGGACATAAAGGACATCAGGGACAACAGGGATAAAGAGAGGATCAGCCTTTCTCTGCCATCATGGCCCTTGAGCGACCAAGTGCACGCTCAAGCTGCACACTTGCTACAAGACAATCGTATACCGCCTGCAGATAGTTGGTCTTTGCCTTGTTGAGCTGCAGCTCGGCATCGGTCAGTTCAAGACGGGAACCGATACCTTCCCTGAATCGCAGACGCGATATCGTATAGCTCCGCTCAGCAACGCTTATGGTTTTGGACTGCACCTCGATTCTCTTTTTCGATTCCCTGAGATTTGAAACTCGCACCTCAATTTCAGCCCTGATATTGGCCTTGAGATCCTCAAAGCGTGTTCTGGTCTGCAACTGACCTATCTTTGCCTGCTCAACCTGAGAACTTATCCTGAACCCGGTAAAAAGAGGCAGAGAGAGCTGAATCCCGACTGAAGAAGAGACCGGCCAGAGTGAACGGGATGGCTTTATCTCGTCGTTAAATGCAGTTTGAGTCTGCAGCTTGCCAAAGGCGGTTATCACAGGATAACGCTCAGCTCGGGCTGAAGCAATTTTTTCACCCTCCGCCTGAACCTGAAGATCGAGCTGACGAAGATCTGGCCTCAAATCAAGCGCTTCGCGGTATGCGGCAGCAACGTCTGTCGGAAATGCAGCGCTATTCATCTCCAGCTTTCCCGAGAGCACCAGAGCAGTGTCAAGAGAGACTCCCATCGCATTTTTCAGCCTTGTCATGGAAGTCGTAACCCTGCTTTCAGCCTGGATAAGATCTGGTCTGAGATTTTCAACCGAAAGAAATGACTTGAGCGTATCAATATCGGCGGCAACACCCTGACGGAACATCGCTCTGGTATCCTTTCTCGACTCTTCCCAGCGAGCTATGCTCTGCTCAATCAGCTTCAACTGCTCCCTTGAGATCAGGGCATCAAAATAGGAGATTTTTATATCGGAAATAACTGCCGCCTCGGCGTTGCGATAGGCCTCATCACTTATTTTGCGGACAATACCTGCAGCTCTTATTCCGGCAAATGCTGATCCGTTGAAGAGAGGCTGACGCAAATCCAGAGAGGCAATTGCAGAATTATCAGCGCTTATTTCAATCGCCTTGAAAGAGCTTCCTGTCCCCCCCTGAAAAATATCAGGGAAAAAAAGTACCGACGGTTTCAGTGATCGGGTATAGGTGAAATCACTTGAAAGCTGGGGAAGCACCTTTGACCATGTCTCACGGATTTTCTGCCGCGCCATATCCCTGTCAAGACGTGCAATCTCAAGCGCACGGCTTTTCTCAAGCCCGATACGCACCGCATCATCAAGCGTAATCGAAGCATTTTTTGCAGGAATATCCGCAGCATACAGCACGGATGACACTCTGAGCACAAGGAAGGAGATAATAAAAAGTATAACTCTAAACTGGATAACTGTTCGTCTCATCTTGTTTTTAAATATTGACTTGTCATGGTTACTCCCACCCCGGAAAACATTGTATCCCGGCTGGGCATTCCTGCCCGGATACACAACTCCATCGAAGACACTGATTGCCTGAAAAGAAGAGAAGCATGGCAACGCCACCCTCTCTTCTCCTCCATTGCTATTATACTATTCTTTTAAGTCATTTCAGAAAAAGCCCTGCCGGAAAAGCCGCAAGCAGTGGTGCCGGAAAGAAGTTGACAAGTGAGCCGTGAAACAGCCACTTTTTTTCGTTCTTCTGAGCCTCCCTCAATTCTCGGAATCCTTTACCACCTCTTCTCCAAACGCGCCAGGGTGGTAGGGAGAAACTTGATTGGTTGAGAACGACGAACGCATGACCCGAACAGGCCGGGCTTTTGCTTCCTTTGCCTGCTTCATGTCTGAATCGGCATCTCCGTAATACACATAGACGTTGTTGGCGGAAATAAACTTTGTCTTGGATGAATCAGAGGTAAAAATAACATCAGAAGCGGGAATCCTGAAATCCTGCATGAGAATGCGAGGAACAATGGATTTTTCAGAACTGTGACGAGCTGTGATAAAGACCACTTTGTCTCCACGCTTGATGTGCATTCTGACCAAATCGCCACCTGATTTTTTAGGCATGCTGAACTTGTCAAACTGACCGTTCATATCATTCCAGAACTCTTTTGATTGCAGAGGAGCTGAACCATAGATATTTGTGCTGTCCCGACCATCACGGTTACTCATTCCATAAAAAAAGCCGGGGCTGGAAAAAAGAACAGTATCGTCAATATCGAATCCGGCGACAATTGGTTTCTGGGGGAGTGAAGCCTGAATATCAGCAACGGTCACATATTTGATTGATGTAAGTGGAGCCTCAGCCATGCAAACCGCTGCATTAAACAGCATGGCAAACACGAAAGCAATTCTGAACGGTTTTTTCATTGTATGACGCCATTTAAATTAATGATGACAAAAACCAAAATCTTTTTAAGCGAATAAATCAGTGCTTTGAGATGAGAAATAGCAAAAACCGGGCAAAACAAGATTTGATTACAGGAAAAACCTTCACTTACTCTTCAGGTTTTTCATATTCATCACCGTAGAACCAAAAGAATTTTAAGTGATTTTACACCTCAAAAATAAGTAAATAAAATTTTCCGTGGAAAGCGCAGAAAAGAAATTCCTGGTATTCCTGGTTGAACAACAGAAACAGGATGAGGCTGAAGGCTAACTCCACAACAAGGAATCAGGGATGGTAACGGTCACGCCACAACTGGCTCAGCCGTTCACGAATAAACTTTTCCCGACCTTCATCGCTCGGCTTGTAATAGGTCTTGGGATCCATACCTTCGGGGAAATAGTGCTGCGGAACAAAATGGCCGGGAAAACTATGAGGATAGAGGTAGCCTTCACCGTATCCTTCTTTTTTCATAAGCTTGGTAGGGGCGTTGCGCAGATGGAGCGGGACTGCCAGATCCTGCATTGCGGTTGCCTCACGCATCGCTTCATTGAGAGCCTGATAGCTGGCGTTGGATTTTGGCGCTCCTGCAAGATAGGTAACTCCCTGCGCCAGATTGATCCTTGCTTCGGGCAGGCCAATGAGTTGCACGGCCTGAAAAACCGAAACTGCAAGAGTTATCGCATAGGGATCGGCGTTGCCAATATCTTCGCTGGCAAAAATCACCATCCGGCGGGCAATAAATTTAGGGTCTTCTCCTCCCTCGATCATCCGGGCCAGCCAGAAAAGGGCTGCGTCGGGGTCAGAACCTCGCATGGATTTGATAAAGGCGGAAATGACATCGTAATGGTTCTCCCCTCCCTTGTCGTAAATCGGCGCCTTGTGCTGCAGGGCACGTTCGAGCAGTGCCCGGTCGAGCACCATCTCTGAAGCATCTGCAGGCAGAAGGGATACGGCCGCTTCAACTGCGTTGAGCGCTTTGCGGGCGTCGCCTCCGGAAAACTGCAGAAGAAAATCAAGGTCGGCAATCCTGATCGGAAGTTGGCTGAATAGATGATCCTCTTTCAGCGCCCGTCTGATGACCGATTCAATCTCCACTGGCCCGAGCGGCTTGAGAATATAGACCTGCATCCTGCTCAGGAGTGCTGCATTGACCTCAAAGGATGGATTTTCAGTTGTGGCTCCGATAAGTACAATCACACCCTGCTCGATGGCATGAAGCAGCGTATCCTGCTGTGCCTTGTTGAAACGGTGAATTTCATCGATGAAGAGAATTGTCCTGAGTCCGGTGCGTCTTGATTTTTCAGCGTTTTCAAGCGCCTTGCGAACATCTTTCACCCCGGAGTCGATGGCTGAGAGCTGTTCAAAGCGGTAGTTGAGCGATGAGGCGAAAATTTCGGCCAGGGTGGTCTTGCCGGAGCCCGGAGGGCCCCAGAAGATCATGGAGGGTAACTGACCACTGGAAATAAAGCGGCGAAGCGGCCCCTTCTGGCCAACCAGATGATCCTGTCCGGCCATATTATCAAGAGTGCGAGGACGAACCCGCTCGGCAAGCGGCTGGAAGTAGTCGCCACTGCCCGCAGCCTCGGGGGTGCCGAACAGATCGGGCTGGATGTTGCTGGTACCTGCCATTTTAAAATCCATGCTCCCGAAGCCATGCCTCATCGATCCTCGATTCAGCCACCAAAGGTGAGGAAACAGCGCCAAGCTGGCGTGCAACATATTTACCGAGAATGTCAAACTCAAGGTTTACCCGGCTTCCGGTCTTGAGCAGGTTTAGGGTGGTGTGAGCAAAGGTAAAGGGAATGATCGCCACGGCAAAGAGCAGATGGTCAAGCTTTGCAACAGTGAGGCTGATACCGTCGATAGTGATGGAACCAGCAGAAACAATGAAGGGGCTGAAGGAATCGGGAAAGACAATCCAGAGTTCACGACTGGAACCCAACTCCCTGATCTCATGAACGGAGGCTACACAATCGACATGACCAAGCACAAAGTGTCCACCGAGGCGATCAAGTGGACGAAGCGCCCGCTCAAGATTGACGAGGGAACCGTTACGGAGTGAACTGAAGGTTGTCTTGCTGAGAGTCTCCTCAACCGTATCGACCTCAAACCACCCCTCTCCAAGAGCCACAACTGTCTGGCAGACCCCGTTGATGCTCACGCTCTCGTCAGTCGAAAGATTGCGGAACTCTTCCGGGCTTTCGTAGTGCACCCTCAGCCGCAACCCTCCCTGCCTCTTTGTAACTCCGGTCACCCGGCCAACATCCTTGATAATTCCGGTAAACATTGCTCAAGCTTTTCACTTAAAAAAACAAACCAACAGCATGACAGAACTTCAGCGACCCCCACAATGGCAATATATCACCTTACCGATAGACAACAAACCCGGCGGCAGGCACCCTTATCTTCAGTGCAGAACCATTAAGTGGTGTAATAGGCGCACTTTCACCAATCTGAATGGCGTCGGTTGAAAAAATGCACTCCATGATGCCCTTGCCTGCATGAATAAGATTGTCCACCACCACCCAGAGAGTAAGATCACGCTCAGTATCGGTATTGATGGCACAAAGATATTCAGATCCGGCAAAAATCCGTGACCATGCAATCACCCAATGCAACTCTCCGTTTACTGGTTCCGGATAGTAAAACGCCCCTTCTTGCCCGCTCTCCGACACCTGGCGCAAATATTGCCGTCCGCGACGCAGGGCAATATGCTCCCGACGCAAATCACTCACCTCCTTCACAAAGCGGTAGAGCGCGTGCTCCTCATTGAAAAAATGCATTCCGCTGCTCTGGAAGGAACCAAAAGCGCCTCCAAACATGCACTCCCTCAGAAAAACATCGCTGAATGAGTTATCCTCACTGCGCCTGTCAGCGCCGTTGAAGGCCTGCTCGGTGCCATAATAGATGCAGGGTATTCCGGCTGAGGTGAGGTTCAGACCAAGCGCCGCCGGGAGCAACCGGACACTGCGATCACTATCGCCCGCGAAACGGAATTTATGCGGCACACCAACCTGGTCATGATCGTCAAGCATGGTAACGATATGTTTCGAATACCACTGATGGCTCCGTATGTTATCGAGCACACTGTTGCGGAAAAAATCGAAATAACCCTCCTGCTCCGGAGTGTCGGGATTGCCCGGACTCCTCCACCCTTTGACGAGAAACTCCAGTTTGTCGGGGATATCATCGATTCCAAGCGCAGCATCAAGGCCGGTCGCTTCGAGAATGGTGGTCGCATAGGTGCGACCTCCGGTTATTTCACCAATAATGATGAAATTTTCCTTGCCGATAGACTCAGCAAACTCGTGGATCGCCGTCGCAAAAAACCTCACCGCCCCGGGCTCAATATGTTTGACCGTATCGAGGCGGAAACCGTCAATATCGGCAAAAGCAATCCAGAAACTGTAGATATCCACCAGAGCGCGAAGCGCCCGTGAAGGCCTGAACTCCCTGATTCTCCGCTCAATATCATCGACAGCAAAAGGATCACGCAATGCATCGCCAAGATTGATATCCTTCAGTGTATAAAAATCACCATCGAGAAACTCCGGAAACGAATCCCACGCTCTGATCTCACCCCGGCGCGACCAGGTATCGGGCAACTGCAACTCTTCAGGCCAGACCGCACCAAGAGGCCATGCACCGCTTTGCAAAGAGGCTGGAGCCTCCCTGAAAGGAACGCTGCCAGCTTCGCCGCTTGAGAGACGGTAGCCGCTGACTGGCCACTCCTCACCCCTGAAATAGTAGTAGCGCTGATTATCCTGGTAGGCAAACACATCCCCGGCATGGTTGATGATGATATCGAGAATCACCCTGATGCCAACAGCATGCGCCTGACTGACAAAGGCCTTCAGCTCCTCCCGCGTGCCGAAATGGGGATCGACATCGAGAAAATTCTGGATTCCGTAACCGTGATAATCATTGCTTCCCGTGACCTGCCTGAAGACCGGACTGACCCAGATGGCCGTTATACCAAGCCTCGCAAGATAGCCGAGCTTCTCACTCATGCCAGCAAGAGTGCCTCCGCACCAATGTTTTCCCGCCTCAAACCAGCCCCCCAGTTCCGCCGTTGCAGCATCGGTGAGTGAATTGAAAAGCGGGGTCGTGCGTTCACCTGCCCGGGCAGTTACCGCATTTCCCTCTGCATCGCAAAAACCGCCATACTCTTTGCCGTCTGAAAAGCGGTCAAGCAAGAGAAAATAAAGCAGCTCATCCGTCCAGGAGAGCGGCGAAGGATAAAAATAATGGTTT
Organism: Chlorobium sp.; assembly: GCA_005843805.1. Taxonomy (GTDB): domain Bacteria; phylum Bacteroidota; class Chlorobiia; order Chlorobiales; family Chlorobiaceae; genus Chlorobium. Next base: position 9,624 of record SZXY01000061.1, on the reverse strand, counting down.
TCGACAAGTGCCTTAACATCAATATCACCAAGCCGTTGTTCGACACCACGAGATGAACTGTCAGAAAAAGTTGCAGCCATAATGATGAAGGTTACAGATGGAAAAACAGTTGGCCGGGGTTACAGGGGAGACCGTAAAGTAAAGCAAGCCTTAGTGGCGCAGGGGGTAAATCCAGAAAAAAATACCCCGATTGAGAGGCAAATATCGTTATCCAAAACTTCATTGGTAACTGTTGCCGGACAATCGGGGCCATACTCTGTTATGCGAGCACCTTGAGAGCTGCACTGTAATCCGGCTCCTCGACAATTTCAGGCACCTGCTCGGTATAACGCACAATACCGTCCGCATCGATAATGACGATGGCACGTGAAAGCAGTCCCTTGAGAGGGCCGGTAGCAATGGCAACACCATAATCACGCCCGAATTCCGGAGAACGGAAAACAGAGAGCGATACAACATTTTTCAACCCTTCAGTTTCGCAAAAACGCTTGTGCGCAAAAGGCAGATCGGCAGAGATGCAGAGCACTACCGTGTTGTCGAACGATGCAGCTTCCTGGTTGAACCGTCTGACCGAAGAGGCACAGACAGGCGTATCGAGACTCGGAAAAATATTGAGCACCAACCGCTTGCTTGCGAAATCGGCAGGACCAGCCTCGGAGAGGTCAGTTTTCACCAGACAGAAAAAAGGTGCTTCAGAACCTTTGGCGGGAAGTGTCCCGACAGTTTCAACAGGAGTGCCTTTCAGGGTAATCTGTGCCATAAAAAAATGAAGGTTACAGTTAATAAAATTCATGCTGCTGCCGCAATGAAAAAGCTCTGCTACCAACAGCAAACACGAAAAGAGTATAACAACAATAAGGATGAATGCGTTCAACGAACAATCAACATCAACCGCCCTTTTCCATCAACGCTTCAGGTGAGTGGAAAAACCTGCATAGCCAGATGGATGTGTGATGGGTAGGCTTGCCTCTTTCGTCTCGCTTGATTCACACCGCAGGCAGTACCTGATAATAGCCATTCACCTCCACAACATGCAAAGGGTAATCAAAAAGAGCGGACAAAGCTTCAGAAGTGAGCACCCCGGCTTTTTTGCCATCGCTGACAATACGCCCCTCCCTGAGAAGCACTACCCTCTCGATTTCGGGAGGAATCTCATGAAGGTGATGGGTGACAAGCAGCACTGTTTTTCCTGACCGCATAAGAGTACGAAGCGTCTCAAGGTAGTGGAAAGAGGCCTTCAGGTCGAGTCCACTGGTTGGCTCATCAAACAAAAGCGCATCAGGATTGTTGATGAGCGCCCTGCCGAGCAGAAAACGGCGTTGCTGTCCGGTTGACATGGCACCGAAGGGACGGTTTTTAAGGTCACCGATGCCAAGCTGATCCATAACCTCTCCGGCTTTTTCAAGCTCTCCGGAAGTGAAAGTCTGGTGCTGCCAGATATCAATGCTTGCATAAAAGCCCGATAAAATCACATTGATCCCGAGCGCACCATGCAGATAGTCATGCTGCAGATCATCTGAAAGAATGCCCAGACGATTGCGAAGCTCCCACACATTCCAGCGTTCCCTGCCAAAAACCCTGACATGACTCTCCGGCTTATACACCGGATAGATATCACGGGAGAGCAGTTTCATCAGGGTACTCTTGCCAGAGCCGTTAGGCCCGAGTATGGCGGTATTGCACCCCTCCTGCACGAGCAGCGAAAACTCCCTGAATACACAGGTCGTTCCACAATAAGCGGTGACATTGCGGATATCGATAAACTCTTCTCTCACCGCCAATCTCTCAGTTCCATTGGCCAAACCCTTTTGAAACACTGAACCTGCCTGCGCCAAAAAAGAAAACAGCAAGAGAGCCAAAAAGATAGAGTGCCTGCAGTTCGAGAGCGTACCCGCCATGTGGCGACATTGAAAAAAGCTCTTTCTGATGCACAAGATAGATCGCCATAACCATCACAAATGTCTGGATCAGCGCTGCAGGTCTGGTATAGATTCCAAGCACCATGAAAAGGGGGGCAAGAAGTTCACCGACCAGAATACCGTGCGAAAGATAGCCCGGCAACTTTGCCTTGAGCAGCATCTGCTCAACAAACCCGTAGCCGTGCTGCAGCTTGTATACGCCGTGAAAGAGCATCAGGGTGCCGACAGAAACCCGCAAAATCAGCTTTCCAAAATCACTGTTATTGACAAGACGCTCAAACATGGGCGACCTCCTTTGAGTAAATTTTTTGGCCATCTACCATCCTCTTTGTTTTATCCGGAAACAAACAACTCTCTATACCGCCAAAACGATCAGAACAATTTTGCTCAACTCAAAACATAAGCTTCAAGCAGCAGATCCTTGCCAAAAAAACAAGGCGGCTCAAATCGCAAATTCACACCCTGATCGGGCATTGTAACCCCAAGAGGTGCAAACGAGCCAAGAGCATCACCACCGAAAAGTTTTGGGGCAACAAACATGGCAATTTTATCAACAAGCTTTGCACGAATGAGCGAGGCCGACAATCGGCTTCCTCCCTCGACCAGCACGGAGAACACCTGCCGATTGTGCAACTCAGAGAGCACCTCACGAAGATCGAGCCCACCTGAACGATCATTGACAAACACAACCCTCACTCCCCTCTCGCTCAACTGCGCCACTTTCGCCGACACGGAAGAAGAAAAAGAGGCAAAAACAATGGTCTGCGCCTCGGAACTGAACACTTTTGCTTCAAGGGGAAGGCGGAGCTCCCTGTCAAGCACAACACGAAGAGGATTTCGCCCTTCACACAGCCTGACCGTAAGCTCAGCATCGTCAGCACCTACGGTGGCCTCACCGCTCAAAACAGCGTCATAGAAACTCCGAAGCCTGTGCACCTCACGGCGAGCCTCCTCACCGGTAATCCAGCGCGATGCACCAGTGGAAGTGGCAATTTTACCATCGAACGTCTCAGCCAGTTTCAGGCAAACAAAAGGCAACCCGACAGTATGACTTTTGATAAACGCCTCATTGAGTTTCAGACTCTCAACCTCGAGCACCCCTTCTGTCACGGCAATTCCGGCAGAAAGAAGCCTTGCAATCCCTTTTCCCGCAACTTTAACGTTGGGGTCACGACAACCAACAACAACCCTCGCAATCCCCTTCTCAACAACGAGATCGCTGCAGGGAGGAGTCTTGCCAAAATGAGAACAGGGTTCAAGATTGACATAGAGGGTGGAATGGCGAAGCAGAGCTTCATCGGCAACCGAAGCGATAGCATGCACCTCGGCATGCGGGCCTCCATACTGCTTGTGAAAGCCTTCACCGATAATCTCACCGTTACAGACAATAACCGAGCCCACCATCGGGTTGGGACTCACCCTCCCTGCGCCCTCCAGTGCAAGCTCAAGGCATCGCCTCATAAAAAAAGCATCCTCGCGCTGCGCCATGCTAATCCTGCTGGTTCTCAACCATATTCACCTGCACCAGCCTTATACCGGAAAGCCGGAGCAGTTCGTCGATATGCTCAATTTTATAGGGATTATCGTAGTAGATGGTCTTGATACCCACGTTGATAAGCACTTTCAGGCAATGAATACAGGGACTCGACGTGATATAGATATCGGCATCCCTGATAGAAACACCATTCTTGGCCGCCTGCACGATGGCATTGATTTCAGCATGGATTGTGTTTACACAGTTCTCCTCAACCGTTCCATCAGGATGAGTACTGCGGTAGATGCGACAATTGATATCGTTACAATGAGGTAGCCCGGAAGGTGCCCCGTTATAACCGGTAGAAAGAATATTGTGATCCCGGACGACAACCGCACCAATATGAGCGCGGGTACAGGTAGCCCTGCGGGAAATAAGATGAGCGACGCTCATAAAATATTCATGCCAGCCAAGCCGCTTCTCCGGCACTGGAGAAGAGCTCCCTTCTTCACCCTTGCAGCAGCACCCTGTCGTCGTTTCTTCCGGCATAGTCAATATTATTGATACATTATGAAAAAAAATAAACTGAAGTTACCCGTAAAATAGAGAAAAAGATCGGGCTCACACAACCTGTTCATCGCCACATGCTGCGCAACTACTTTACCCTCTACCATGCAGCCATGGAACTGCATGAACGGCTTGCAGGCGGAAAACTTTCCGGAATATATTCACAGCACAAAAATGAGCTGACACTCTCCTTCACTGACCGGGATGGTCGTCACATGCAGCTTTTTCTCGTCACCCACACACCCCGGCTCTCGATTTATACCAGAGAGGGAGCAAGTGGAAAAACACGAAATTCAGCCACCCTGATGAACGAGTTCAACGGCCAGGAGGTTGTGGGCTTTGCCATCTCCCCAACTGACCGGGAAATCACCATCCATCTGGCCAGCGGCACCATGCTTGTCATGCAGTTGTTCACCTCCAACACAAACCTCTTTCTTGTCCGGGAAAACCGAATCATCGATGCCTTCAAGCAGAAAAGTACCCTTGTCGGACAGCTCTTTCAACCCGAACATGATTCACCGGGCATTTTAAGAGCGCTTGAAAAAGTTGCGCTTGACAAAGCACGTTTTATAAAGCAGCTCCAGAACGAAAGCGACGGAAACATTGCAGAAAGAATCTCAGCCGCGCTTCCCGGTTTTGACCGGACACTGGTAAGGGAGATGCTGACCCGAACCGATGGTGATGAGAGCCCTGAAGCACTCTTCACCACCTTTCAGTCAATCTTTTACGAACTGCTCGACCCTTTAGCAGAGGTTCGAGAGAAAGAGAGTGGAGAACCAGAATTCACGCTGCTGCACAACCCCAAGCGTCCCGGACACACCTTTGACTCCGTGCTTGAGGCACTCGCCCACTACAGCAGTGCAATGTGGCGATTCCTTGACACAAAGGAAGAGCTGAAATCCCTTCGAGCAAAACTGCAGCAGCAACTGAAAAAAAACCAGAAAAAGCTCGACGAATACAACCCGGAGTTCCTCGCAGAGCTTGCACGAAACTACGAAACCTCCGGCCACCTGCTCCTGGCCTCCCTCTACCAGCAAAGAGCGGAGAGAGCAAGCATCACCGTCAAGAACATTTTTGATCCCGATGGACTTGACAGCGAAGTCACAATACCCCTCAAAGAGGCGCTCACCCTTCAGGAAAATGCCGAACACTACTTTTCAAAAGCTTCAAAAACCAGGGGAAAACTCAAGGCCATGCAGGAACGGCACCAGAAAGATAAAGAAGAAAAAGCTGCGCTTGAAAAGCTGCTGGCCACAACCACCACTCTCGTAACCCCCAAAGAGGCACGCCACTTTCTTGAACAACATGGCCCGGAGCTGAAACACTCAGGCGCCCTGCCACAACAAAAGAAAAGCACAGCATCACCATTCAGAAATGTGCAACTCTCAGGCACCGTCACGCTCTTTATCGGCAAAAACGCCACAAACAACGACCTGCTCACCTTTACCCATGCAAAGCCAAACGACATCTGGCTCCATGCCCGGGGAGCCGCAGGCTCACACTGCCTCCTCAAAGGCGCAACTCTCGACCAGCTCCCCGAAATCCGAAAAGCCGCAGAAATAGCCGCATGGCACTCCGCCGCCAAACATTCAGAACTGGTACCAGTCATCTACACCCTGAAAAAATATGTCCGGCACGGCAAAAACCTCCCACCCGGCCAGGTCATCGTCGAGCGCGAGCATGTACTGCTTGTCCGGCCAGCAAGAGAAGTTTGATAAACTTTTCGACACAACAGTACGACAAGCACTTGAAAACGCCAAACGTCCAGAGCCCCGAAGGATTGACATTCGCAGAATAAAATTCACTACATTGCTTAAAGAGCTGCAGGCAAAAAAGCAGTCAAACCGAAATTTGTATCCCGGAGATCCCAGATGGAAACATATAAACTTGTCTTACCCGAACACCTCAACCATTACGGCTTTCTCTTTGGCGGAAACCTCCTGAAATGGATTGACGAGATCGCCTACATTGCTGTTTCCCTTGACTATCCCGGCTGCAACTTTGTCACGGTAGGCATGGACAAGGTAGAGTTCAAAAAAAGCATCCGGGGCGGCACAATCCTCTGTTTTGTAACCGAAAAAAACAAAATCGGCCACACCTCCATCGAATACACCGTCCACGTCTACAAAAAAAGCCTCCAAAGCGGCGACAGGGTACTGGTATTCAACACCCATATCACCTTTGTATGCCTCGACGAAAAAGGAGTAAAAAAAGAACTCTGCTGCGGCTACAAAAAAACCGGACCAGACAACACCTGCATCTGATTTCCAGCCCAACCCCTGTTTTTAAGGAAAAAATATGAGGGACGTTGTTCGGTAAGATCAATAACAATTGTTAACAACCGGTTTTCACAAAATCCTCTCTTGTTGTCTACATTCATTTATTTGGATGTGTTGAATACCGCTCTGCTCAGGCTGACCACCAGCCAGATGCCAATAGAAGCCATGACACCATTGGCCAGCCACATCGATATCATTGGGTCAAGCAGACCCCGTTCGGCAATTTTCTCTCCGGAGATCATAAGCGCCCAGTAGAGCACAAAAAAGAGCAACGACATAGCCGCCCCAATGCCAAAGCCACCGCGCCTGGCAAGAACGCCAAGCGGAGCGCCTGCCAGAACAAAAACAAAACAGGCAAGGGCAAGGGAATACTTTTTATGATAAGCTGCCATATAACGATTGTACATGCTCCGATTTGATTCAATGCTCTGGAGTTCCACATCAATCTGGCCAATCAGACGATCAACATACCCAACCGCAGCTTCCGCCGTCAGCCTCTTTGGCGTGGCAGAAGATGGAGTAACTGCAGGTTCAAACCCATCTCTGCTTTTTGGAGCAATGCGATACTCCATGTTAGCAAGCGGCATTCGGATAAGCTTCTCGGATGCCGAAATCCTTTTTTTGAATTCATCGCCTATGACAAGCAGCTCTCTTGCTGAAAGCTCACTGTCGCCTGAACGCATCCGGTTAGGGGAAGTTCGCTCAAAACCAAAACCCGATGACTCAAAAACAAACCGGTGCTTTCCGAAACTCATGTTGCGGTAGGCCTTGTGATCCGGCTGGCGAAGTTGATGAATCTCGCCATTTACAAGTGTCATGACCAGATATTGATAATCACTGGTAAAATCGATACTCCCCTTTTCAGCAGTCACCATGGCACTGTATTCCGGTCGAGAAACATCATAGATAACAATACCCTGAAGATCTTTCGAACGATCATCAATCTTTCGAACAAGGATGGAATAACCATCCACAAGGGTTGAAAAAGTGTTTTCAGTCAATCCGAACGCCGGTTTTGTCTGTGCAATATCAACCATAAGCGATTTTGCGTAATAGTTCGCTTCAGGAAGCACAATGTTATTGAAGCGCTCGACAAACAGTGAGAGCAAAAGACCCGCAAAAAGCACCGGCATCATAAGCCGATAAAGAGAGATACCCGATGCCCTGACCACGGTCATTTCCGATGTGGTCGTCAGGGAACCAAAAGCCATGACCACCGCAACAAGCACCGCCATAGGCGCAGCAAGTCCAACCATCCATGCTGACTGCAGCAAGATAAGTTCCACAATGGTGAAGAATCCGATACCCTTGCCTATAAAACGATCAGCAAAGGTTGCGAAAAACTGCAGTATCAGAACAAAAAGAATGGTGATAAAAGCAAAGAAAAAAGGCCCGACATGAGATTTCAGGATATAACGATCAATAATTTTCATAAAAAAATCTCTCTCTTTTTCTCCCCCTCGTTCGGGTAACTCTTGCTTTGACGACAGGTTCAAGCCGCCTTAAAAAATGGAATATAAACTAAAAAAAGCAATGAGGGTGATGGATGTCGCGTTCAAAGCGGGTGGGCAGGTTATTGCCTGTCGCAGTTTAAGGTGGGTAGAACATACCATCTTGAAGTGGTTTCCTCGGTTGTCGCACCGATTAGATAAACGGAAAGCTCCGTTTAAAATGTTAGAACTGAGTGAAATGATGGTCGTCCCTTAATTGGTAAACTGAGTCTGAAGTCATAGGTGTTGCATGCGGTCCATCATAGAAAGCTTCGAAAAAGCTCGCTGATGGAAACTATCTTCCATATTGCACTCATCATCCCGCTACCAGAATCCCCGCTATTTTTCACAACCGACCTCACTTCTTGCGCTTTGGTTTTGGCGGCAATTGCCTGACAGCGTTATCGAAATCACTCCCGGAAGCATCCGACTCCTGAATGCGATGGAGATTGAATGTGGCATATTCCGCTTCAGCAAGTTCTTTCGCCATCTCGTGCGTCATCTTTCCTGCATGGGTGAGTATTTCACGGTCGTTGATGGAGAGAAATGCGTGCAGCTTGGCAATCCACTCCTTCATGTGCATGGGTACTCGGCGCATGGCCTGTCCCTCGGCAAAGAGCAGGTATTGCTCAACAAGATTGTTCAGGGCAAGCAGCTCCTCTTCGTTCAGATAGTTTTTAGCAATAGCAACATCCTCCTTGCGAACTTTCGTTCCGCGCCAGTTTGTCAACCCCATGTTGGGCTTTGCGCTATCGGCTCGGGAATGGATTATCTCTGCCGCCGTCTGACCGGTTATTGCCCAGTGCAATTTGTTCTGCACTGTCTGGAAAAAAGTGATGCTCTCCGACAGTGTTGGGTCGTAGTCAATGCTGGTGGCGTATATGTCGGTAATCTTCTGGTAAAAGCGACGTTCAGAGGTGCGAATGTCCTGAATGCGCCGGAGCAGCTCGTCAAAGTAGTCGAAGGGCTGGTCAGGATTCTTGAGGCGTTCATCGTCAAGCACAAAACCTTTGACAATGTACTCCTTCAATCGCTGGGTAGCCCAGATGCGGAAACGGGTTGCGACGGCACTTTTGACGCGGTAACCGACGGAGATAATGGCATCGAGGTTATAAAAATCAAGAGAACGAGTAACCTGACGATTTCCTTCCTGCCGAACTGACAAGTATTCCTTGTGAGTTGCCTCGCGCTCCAGCTCCCCTTCTTCGTAGATATTTTGGAGGTGCAAACTAATGTTCTGCTGCGTGGTCTGGAACAGATCGGCCATCTGCTGCTGTGTCAGCCAGAGGGTTTCATTTTCCAGCCGAACCTCAATCTTTACCTTGCCATTCTCATTTTGATAGAGAAGGAACTCTCCTTTCGAAGGGCCATTGGGTGCTGTTGCTTCGCTCATGATTTGAGTTGTTACGTGTTAATGGGCAACACTCCTTATTTGGCTACTCATCAATGGCTTCATTTACTATCTCTCCACCTGCTGAATTCCCCTCTCAACTTTCGCTAAAAAAAACAGGCGCTCCATAGCCTCCTCAATTGTGGTATCGGCAGGAAGCGTTTCAACTGCTTGAATAATTTTCTCTTTTGCCGTCATAGCAAATCTCCTCGTTTATGCGCCTGGACAATAAGTGTAATTTACTCTATCCTGTCAAGAATTTCTTGATTATCGATCAGTCGCAAAATTTGCTCATTATCAAAATAAAAATCGCCGTTATAGTTTGTCAGCATGGTGCTGCAACGCGGCACTATTTTTACCTGGCGATTCTTATGAGCTTGTTGGAGCCTGATTCAAAGCACCCTGAGTGAGGGATAAAAAAAAGACTTACAAGCGTTAACCTGTAAGTCTTTCGTTGTTATGGTGCACCCGGGAGGACTCGAACCTCCAACCCATTGATTAAGAG
>SZXY01000017.1 GCA_005843805.1 Chlorobium sp. | reverse complement strand
AGAGCCTCATAGGGAATTTCCGGAATTTCCTTGCGCGCGGGCGATCCGTCAAATTCGTACCGGACTTTAAGGTGCTGCTTGAGATAGGGCACAGGTTACACAGGTATGAAAGTAGTGATCTGCCAGGTTCCTCGAAAAGAAGAGTACCGCCGTATTGTAATAAAAGCATTGACCCTGCTGTATGTCTGCTGCGTGCAGGTTTCTCAACATGGCAGTTGTTTCCATGACCCTCGATATTCCTGCCATGCGCAAAAATTGATTGAATTTTGTTTCATCAAAATCCTCGGCCCTGAAATCACGTTTGATCAACTCATCAAAGCGGACTTTGCCTTCGGATTTGACAAATTCCAGAATCTCGCCCGGTTCATTTTTTGGGCATTGGGCCCAGTCCGGTTGTAGAAACCAAACGAGCAGCGATATGGCTTGTCCGTTCCTTCACGAACCTCGACGATCAGAATGTTCTGAAATTCCTCAAAAAGGATTTGAACCGGAGGATCACAGTTGCGGGCTATATCCTGGATCTGCGACTTGACTTTATTGGTTGTCTCAAAACCTTTGAGTCTTTTGTCGTCGGCAATTCCCAGGAAAATGAAACCGCCGGAAGCATTGGCGAATCCAACAAACTCCTTGTCCAGACTGGCAAGCTGTTCCTTGAATTCAATGCGATAACCTTCGCCTTCGGCCAATACCATGAGAAGTTCCTGTTCTGTCATGCTCCCGGTTTTTTCTTGAGTTTTGCAAACTGGCAAGCGCTACGGCATAAGAGATCATTGCGTGTAGCCAGCAGAGATAAATTATGGTAAAGGTATGGATATTCCTGTCAACAATGAAAAGCGCTATAGTCCGATACCACCCGCGAGGCAAGATGCAAGCGGGTTTCATTAATCCGACAAGTTTTTGTATCTTCGCACAAACTTTTTTTTCCGCAAACCGCAAATGCATACTAAAACAATGGAAAGAACGCTTACCATCCTGAAACCTGACTGCGTACGCAAGCAGCTTATCGGTGCCGTCATCGACAAATTCGAACGCGCCGGGTTTCGTGTTGTAGCCATGAAAAAAATCAGGCTTACCCAGGAAACTGCCGGAGAATTTTATGCTGTTCACCGTGAGCGTCCGTTTTATGGCGAACTGGTTGAGTTTATGTCTTCAGGCCCTTGCGTTCCGATTATCCTTGAGAAAGATAATGCTGTTGCTGATTTCCGCACCCTGATCGGCGCAACCGACCCTGCACAGGCTGATGAAGGTACCGTGCGCAAGCTCTATGCTGACAGCAAGGGCGAGAACATCGTACACGGTTCTGACTCTGCTGAAAATGCCGCAATCGAAGCTGCCTTTTTCTTTTCATCCGAAGAGGCTGTCAGAAGCAACTGAGATTCTCGGTACTGAAAATGCAAATAATAAAAAAGCGGCTTCGAGGCCGCTTTTTTGTTGCCGTCATGGTTCATCCGGTTTTTCTCCCTTGACCTCCAGCAGGTACTCCCTGAAGGTTTCGCCATACATCTCCCAGACGGTCATGAAAAGGGCTGAGACAATGGGGCCAAGAATGAAGCCAAATACCCCGAACAGACCTATACCTCCAAGCGTTCCAAAAAAAATAAGCAGTTCGTGCATTTGTGTGTCCCGGCCAACCAGTGCAGGACGAATGATATTGTCAATCTGGCCAACCACAAGTGTGCAGAAGAGCAGAACCCCGATGGCCTGGGGATACTGACCGGTTGCTGCGAGGTAGATGACCGCCGGAAGCCAGACAATCGCGGAACCAAGAACCGGCAAAATCGAAAGTACCGACATGATGGTGCCCCAGAAAATGGCACTGTCGATTCCGGCAAAGTGCAGGGCAAGTCCTGCAAGAGAGCCCTGCACAATACCCACCACCATTGTGCCTTTCAGGGTTGCCCGAGTCACTGAATGAAACTTCTCAAGCAGTCTGTGCTGATCGGTTGCAGTCAGGGGAAGAGAGGAAAGTATCTTTTCAAGCAGCTCTTTTCCATCCCTTAAAAAAAAGAACATGGTGTAGAGAAAGATAAAAAGCAGAAAAATGTCGTTAAGCGCCGTATAGGTAAAAGAGGAAATAGAGCTGAAAAGCATGGAGCCTGCCTGACTTGCAAGCTCTCCTGCTTTCTGAAGGATATCTTCACGATAGAGTTCAAGTTCAGAATAAAAGGGAAGGGAACGAAGCTGCTGGTTGAATGCGGCTGGTTCCTGAAACTGCTGCTGTACCCAGGGAACGGCAATGCGGCTTATCCTTACGGCCTGCGAGGCAACAACACCGAGCAAGGCTAAAAGGGGAAGAAAGACGATGAGCAGCAGGGTGAACATGGTCATTGCCGCACTCAGGCTTTTATGTCCCCTTAACCAGCGTTCGAAGCGGTTGAAGAGCGGCATGGCCAGAGCTGAAAAAATAGCCGCCAGAACAATAGCCATGAGAAAATATCGGATCATGGCAAAAAACATGGCGGAAATGCAGAGAACAATAAGAAGAAGAATAATCTGGTTTGCTTTCATGCGGCTCATGATGTTTCTCGTTTATTTTCTTCATTCCTTCAATAATCTTTCTCTATAATTTTAAAACCACGCCCGGCTCTCACCACCAAGAAGCTGGGTACGAACAAAAGCAACTGCAAAAATACCGGCGGTTTCTGCCCTGAGAATTGTTGCTCCCAATGAGATGTCGCTAAATCCGGCGGCTTTGGCCTCTTCTACCTCTGCGTCAGTAAATCCTCCTTCGCCGCCTATAAGAAAGAGTATCTTTTTACCTCTGCATTCTACATCCGGAGCTTTTTCAGATAGCTCATAAGGAATGAGTTTGAGATCGTAGCCCTGCAGGGCAGTAACCTTTCTGAAAGAGAGCGGCTCACTGAGCTCTGGCAGGTAAAATCGTTTTGACTGCCGCGCCGCAGAGAGTATGATGGTTTTCCAGCGATTGAGCTTGCCCTCTATCTTTTCCTTCGATGGCTGGGAGAGGGTTCGTGCCGTTATCATCGGAATGATGGCCGATACACCGAGTTCTGTAGCTTTTTCAAGAAAAAGATCAAACCGCTGGGGAGTCTTGAGGAGCGAAAGCGCAACCGTCACAGAGGTTTCTGGGCGTTCAACCATTGTGTGAGCAAGTATCTCTCCATCAAGCGACCTCTTGGCGATATCTGAAATCCTCACCTCGCAGCGCAACCCGTTGCCATCGGTCACCAGAATCTTCTCTCCTGTTGTTTTTCTGAGTACCCGGGCAAGATGATGAAACTCATCACCCTCGATGACAAGTGTCTGAGTCTTGAGATCGATATTTTCGACCGGAGTATAAAAGAGTTCCATAGGCTCTTCACTCCTTTGCTGCCAGTGCAACAGCCGCCAGAGAGACAGCGGCTGCCCCTCCTTGACGCAGGGCGGAAGCTGCAGCCGCCATTGTCGCGCCGGTTGTTATAACATCATCGACAAGCAGCACTCTTCGACCTGCAACGCTTTTGGCGGCAAGAAATGCACCTTCGGGATTCTTTTTGCGGGCAGCAAGCGAAAGTCCGGTCTGCGAAACAGTATAGCGTTTTCTCTGAAGAAGTTCTGGCTGGAGCGGTTTGTCAATCGCCCTTGCAATACCTTCGGCAATTTTTTCCGACTGGTTATAGGAACGTTCAATTTTTTTCAGGCGGTGAAGGGGAACAGGCACAATGCACTCTATAGCTTCAGTATCACCCCCGGAAAGCATCCACTCGCCCAACTGACGTCCGAAAGTGGTCGCAAGATTGAACAAGCCTTCATACTTCATGGCGTGAAGTGCTTGCTGCAAAGAGCTCTCTTTATGAAAGAGATAACGACACCATCCCCGTTCAAAGAGAAATTTTTCGCCGTAACGGGTCGCAATGGAATGACGAAGCATCTGTTCTGCGGCAAGAGGTGTTTTGAACTGGTCGAACTCCTCAACACAGGAGCTGCAGCACTGCTCTTCGCCGGAACAAAGGAGGTGCCGGCAGAGAACGCAGACATTGGGAAAAAGCAGATGAAGCAACTGTTCACGCATGGCAAAGCCTCTCTTTATGGTTAGCCGAAGCAAAGGGCCGCAGCGCCGTGTATTCCCGCCTTGTTGCCAAGAAGCGCAGGTACCAGTTCAAGCCCTTCATGCATCGAGGGAAGCGTTGACATTTTAAGCTGTGCAAGTGCTGGTTCAAAAATAAGAGAGCCTGCAGCAGAAATGCCCCCACCAATGACAAATTTTCTTATGTCCATGAGGGCTGCGACGTTGGCAAGTCCCACACCAAGAATTGAGCCTACCCGCTGCCAGACAGCAAGGGAAACTTCGTCACCCTCAAGAGCTGCACGTTCAAGGTGACGTGGCGAAAGCCTTGTATAGTCGTGGCCACACAAGATACCAACAGAAGAATCTGAAGGACTCGCCTCAATCATCCGTCGTGCAAGTTCGACCATTTGCTTTTTGCCGACAAGACTCTCAAGAGTACCCCGTATTCCAGCATGAACAGAGGAACCTTCAAAGTCAATAATCATGAATCCCACCTCACCTGCCGTACCGTTAGCTCCACGATAAATCTTGCGGTTCAAAACAATACCTCCTCCCACACCGGTACCGAGAGTAACCATGAGAAAATCACGAAACTGTCTGCCAGCACCGTATACCGCTTCACCAAACGCTGCAGCGTTAGCATCATTATCAAGAAAAGCGGTCATCGAAAGCGCTTCCTGTTCCTTCAGACAGAGCTGCAATTCGTCCCGCAAGGGAAAAATCGTCCATCCGGGAAGATTTGGCGGATAACTGAGCGTTCCCTGTTCCGCATTGACCGCACCAGGAACTCCAAGTCCAACACCGGCAAAATCACCGGGTTCATTGGTAAGGGATGCACTGCGGTACAAGTCGGCAATTATGGCCGCAAGCTGACGGACAATCCCCGCAGGGCCTGAAGCCGTATCGGTAAGATTGCTGCTGGAGATCACTATTCCCCGTTCCTCTCCAACTGCTGCTGCCTTGATAGCTGTTCCTCCGAGATCAATGCCAATGGCCCATCGTGACATACATTCGTATCGTTAAAATCAGTTATTGAAGGGGCGTATAAATTTCCTGCCGTGAGAGCCCGATGCAAAAAAGTCAAGAATCTCGATAATTTCCGCTTCCTGTGGAAGCTCCGATTTCACCTTTTCCAGGGCATTTCCAAGCAGAAGGCCCGACTGAAAAATAATGCGGTAGGCATCCTTAATGAGAGTTATCTTTTCAGAGGTGAACCCACGCCGTTTCAGACCGATGGAATTAAGCCCCTCAAAGCGGAACGACTCATGACCCCCTGCCATGACAAAGGGAGGAACGTCAAGCGATGCTCTCGCAATTCCACCAACCATTGCGAATCGACCAATCCGCACAAACTGGTGCACACCGGTCAGTCCGCCAATAACGGCATAATCGCCAACCTCACAATGACCGCCGAACTGGACAGAATTAGCGATAATAACATGATTGCCGATGACACAATCATGCCCGGCATGAACATAGGCCATAATCAGGTTATCGGAGCCAACAACGGTTTTCCCGCTCGCAATAGTCCCCCGGTTAAGGGTAACACACTCCCTTATCACCGTCCTGTCGCCGACATAAAGAAACGTTTTTTCACCGGCAAACTTGAGATCCTGGGGCTCAGTGGCAAGCACTGCACCAGAATGAATCCTGCAATCACTTCCAATCCGCGCACCTGAGGCAATATGGACATGAGAAGCGACTGTGGTACCAGCTCCGATTTCGACATCGTCCTCGATAACCGTGTAAGGACCAACACAAACTCCCTCTGCGAGAACGGCACCGGGGCCGATCACTGCTGTTGCATGAATGCTGCTCTGCATAAGATTTTATTCCTTCATTGTTTCAAACTTCTCTATGAGCTCTGGCTGCCTGAGTTCCCGTGACAGGGATTCGATAATGCGTTTGGCTTCGTCCTGCCGGCCAACCGCACGGTATCCCCTTGCAAGAACATAAAAAAGACGCGGATCGGATGCCGTCGAAGAGTGGCTGGCCAGTTTTTCAAGGTAATTAATATACAAAGAGGCTTTCGGCTTTTCGCCAAGTCGCACATAAAGAGCAATCACCGAACTGGCAAGTTCCGGATTGAGGGGGTACTGAGACAACGGAAGAAGTCTGGCCGAAGTATCAAGAACCTGCAGTGCAAGGGTTCCCCTCCTGACTTTCCTCTCTTTTCCCGAATGATCCCGAACAAGAATAACCCCGTCAGGATTGTCAGAAAGATCAAGGGCAAGACGGACAAAGAGAGGTGTGTAGTTTCCACAAAGCCTTCTTGATGTCTCTTCAAGAAAGACCTCGGTATTGTTGAGATTTCTGTAGCGGTAACGCTCCAAAAGGTTGCCATAGAGCAAAGCCGGATCAACATAGCTCATTGGATCTGCACTTTTGAGTGGTACCACCTTGTAGGCAAGACCATCGAGACGCAGATAGTTTTCAAGCCCGATCATGCTTTCAGGATCAACCGTCAGGGCAAAGTATACCGGACGGGTGGCAAAGTTGTTCATCAGAATCTCATAGACGGCAATATCCTGCGGTCGGAGATATCCCTGGCCATTGTAGGTCAATCCGGGCTTCAGCAACCATTTGATGGTATCGGCAGGTGCGGAAGGCAAAGCAGTCCCGTGAAGAGTGGACTCACGCAACAATTGCCTACGAGCCTCGATGGCAGGAAGAACAGCATCCACTGAATCGATGGGCACGTAGGTAATTCCGGCAATCTCGCCGTCACTCATGCTGAATGCAACCGGTTTCGCCCCCCTGGGACGGCTGTTTTTCAACTGCTCAAGATACCACCCTGTATTGGCAAGGCTCAGGTTAACGACGCGCACATCCGTTCTGATACGTTCGACCTCCTGAAGATACCACAAGGGAAAGGTGTCGTTATCACCATTGGTAAACAATATGGCGTCTTTTTCACAACTCTGCAGCATATTCCAGGCCCAGTCCCAAGGCACATAATTGCCGGATCGGTCGTGTACCCGGTAGTTGGCCCAGAGCATCCTGCCGTCAATGAAAAAAAAGCTGCATCCAACCGTCAGCAAGGCAAGAAGAAACTGCTTCCGACGGCTGTTATCCTTAAGCCGTTCGGCAAGCCACAGCCAGATACTTTCAACACCGATCCCTATCCAGAGAGCATAGGCAAAAAAGCTGCCCACGTAACTGTAGTCCCGCTCTCTCGGCTGAGGTTCAGTCTGGTTGAGATAGATAACAAGCGCGGCTCCGGTCAGCACAAAAAGCGAACCGACGACCAATCCCATCTTCAAGTCGCGCCGGAAATGGGTTACAGCCCCTGCAAGCCCTACCAGAAAAGGAATTCCCCAAAGCACCGACCAGTCAACATCAGCCCCCTCCATATCGTGCTCGCGTCCGATAAACTGCCAGCCAAAATAGCGGACATACATCTTCTGCATCTGATAGGTGAGAAAATAGTCGAGCTCACCCGAATATTTCTGGTAGTAATACTGATGCGCAGGTTCTGGCGACCAGCGTCGCGGCCAGAGAGGCATATCCCCATACTGGTCACGGTTGAGATAGGAAAAAAAGTTCTCTGCTGTTGAAGGATTGTTTTCGTTGATGGGCGGCCCAGCCTGCGCCCGCACATAGATCAGACCATAAGAGGTATAGCCGATAATAATGAGAAACAGCGACACAAAGAGGGTGTTCAGAAGCGCATGGCGATGCGTGTGTGTGTACCACGTTGCAAAACCGAGAAGCCCGAGAAAGAGAAGAAATCCCCACCAGGAGGCAAGCTGCAAAAGAATCGGAAGCCCCTTGATGATGCCGATATAGATGAGAAAAAACAGTCCTGAAGAAGCAAGAACAAGTAGACCAAATGATTTGAGGCTGAACTCGTACTTTTTAAAGTAGTAAGCTATCGCTACAGCAAAAACCGCAAGCAGGCTGAGCAGGTGAACGCCAATCGAAAGCCCTATCATGTACATGACAACCAGCAGCCACCGTTCATGACCGGGAGCGGGATCCTCTTCATACCAGCGCAGAATAAGCCAGAGAACCATAGCGGTAAAAAACGATGAGGCAGCATAGACCTCGGCCTCCACAGCGTTGAACCAGAAACTGTCGGAAAAAGCAAGGGCAAGGGCTCCAATACACGCTCCACCGTAAGCAGCAACCTTTTCAGCCGTACTCCATTGGTCCGGATCGCTCTTGCGATAGAGTATCATCAGGCGCACCGTAATAAGGTAGGTCAGCATGATGGTTGCCGCGCTTGCAAGAGTACTTATCAGATTAACCCGTGCACCGATATCTCCAAAAAAAGGAATCATCAAAAAAAGACGACCAAGCAAAAGGAAGAGTGGTGAACCGGGAGGATGAGGAATTCCGAGGGTAAAGGCCGTGGCAATAAACTCCCCGCAATCCCAGAAGGAAAAGGTAGGCGCCATGGTTTTCAGATAAAGAATTTCTGAAACGGCAAAAAGAAGAGCGGCAAAAAGGCGGTTAATCGTCCGATGTGTCATAGGTAAAACGTGCTCTGGTGTAGTGGGTTACCCGAAAATAAAATCCCCGGCAATGAGATCGGCAAACAAATAACCTTTCCCTGTCAGGTAAAGACGACTTTCCTGCTGCTCTATCCATCCTCTCTCTTTGAATTGTTCAATGATCTGTGAAAGTCGGTGACCTAATTTATTTCCTTTTCGCAAAAACTCAACATCCAGACCGCTGTTTATTCGAAGTGTGAGAAAAACCTGCTCGGTAAAACGCTCCTCTGCCGACAACTCTTCACGAAATGCCACAGCCTCTCCCGGAGAGTCGATATAACGTTTCAGGCTTGAAACATTTGCCGTACGG
The DNA here is from genome assembly GCA_005843805.1 of Chlorobium sp. Lineage (GTDB taxonomy): Bacteria > Bacteroidota > Chlorobiia > Chlorobiales > Chlorobiaceae > Chlorobium. Next base: position 4,363 of record SZXY01000017.1, on the reverse strand, counting down.
ATTTCTTTCTCTTCCGAAACAAGAAAACTGTGTGCCGCAGGGCCAAACCCAAGATAAGGCTCACGCTTCCAGCTTGCCAGATTATACCGGGAATGATGATCAGGCATACAAAAATTGGAAACCTCGTAATGATTGTACCCCTGAGCCTCCAGTGCACAAAGTGCCTCTTCATACATGGAAGCCTGAACGCCGTCATCCGGCACGGTCAGCAGACCTTTGGAAACATGGCGGAAAAGCTGAGTCCTGGGCTCCAGCGACAGCATATAAACCGAGATATGCTGGGGACGCAGTGCAAGAGCAGCTTGCAAATCAGCTTTCCAAAGCGACAAGTCCTCTCCGGGAACACCACATATCAGATCAACACTTACCGATTCAAAGAGCTGGAGCGCACTGGCTGTTACCTCTTGCGACTCAGGAGCACTATGTGCCCGACCAAGCACTCGAAGCTTGTCGGGCATAAAAGACTGAACGCCAAGACTGAGCCTCGTTATCCCGGCAGCACGAAGATCATCCATTGCACTGCAACAGAGATCTTCAGGGTTAGCCTCAAGAGCTATTTCGATATCGGGAGCAAAATTACACATCGCGGCAAGCTCGTCGAGCCATTCCGCAATATAATGCACAGGCACAAGCGAAGGAGTGCCCCCACCGAAATGAATAGCGCCAATGGTCTTGCCTTTCAAATCGGGTGAGCGAAGCCGGGTTTCAAGAGAAAGAGCGCTGAAAAAAGCACCAATATGCACTTTGCTCGTCACAAGATAGAAATCACAATAAGAACAACGCGCCTTACAGAAAGGAATGTGCAGGTAAAGAGTCAGCATAAGCTGAAAACGCTGCGGTTCAGATCTGCAAAAGGATCAGGAAACGACAAGGATATACTCCGTAACAGCCTTATAAAGATCATCAGCCACAAATTCCGGGATGATGTTTCTTCTCTGGCAAAGCTCCTCCTCATTATGGCCTGTTCGAACAAGCACCGGCCTCAGACCGGCACGCAGGCCACATTCAACATCAACAGTTTTATCCCCGACAAAAAACGATGCGCTTCGATCGACAACAAACCCTTCAGCAAGAAAATCCCCTATGGCCCGTTCAACCATGCCTGGTGCCGGTTTCCGGCAATCCATAAACCGATCATACTCGGGATGAGGATACTCGGGATGAGAGGGGCAGTAATAGCAGCGGTCGAAACCCGCCTGTTGGGCTGAAAGCAGTTCATTGAGATAACGGTTAACCTCTTCAACCTGCTCCACGGTCGCGATACCCCTGGCTATACCCGCCTGATTACTTATAATAACAATCCGGAACCCGGCACACCTTGCCAGAGCAATAGCCTCATCAGCCCGGTCAATCAGCTCGATCTGTTCTTTTGTGGCAATGTAAGAACCCGTATCACGATTGATCGTACCATCCCTGTCGAGAAAAAGAACCTTTATTGTCTCGGCCATACTTCTCCTATTTTTCCAGAAGTTGGCGATACAACTGGCCATACTCTTCAGCCGACTCTTTCCACGTAAAGTCACGAGTCATTCCCACGTTGACCATCTGCAGCCAGCACTCCTCGTCATGGAAACACTGAAGTGCCTCCTTGAGCTTTTCGACAAGCGATTCAGGGGTATATTCATGAAAAATAAATCCCGAACCTCTCTCTTCATCAAGATCGTCTATGGTTTCAACAATCCCGCCCCCCGCATAAGCGACCGGTATCGTACCGTAGTTCATGGCAAACATCTGGATCATGCCGCATGACTCTATCATCCCCGGCATCAGCAGAATATCCATCCCTGCAATGGCAAGATGAAAGAACGAATCGGAATATTCAGCCTGAAGGCTCACCTGTTCAGGATGCTCCGCAACAAAATCCTGAAAAAGCTTTTCATATTTTTTGTCACCAGAGCCACAAATAATCAGTTGAATGTCCAGGGAAACAAGCTCCTGAAGGCTCTGCTGCAACAGCACAGCCCCCTGATACTCATCAAAATTGGCGATTACTCCCACTACAGGCACACCTTCACGATAGGGCAGACCTGCCTCCTCAAGCATGGCTTTTTTGTTATCAAGCTTTCCCTCCATATGCTCGATACTGTACCTCTTCTTGATGAGCTTGTCCGTCGAGGGGTTCCACTGGCGATTATCGATACCATTGAGAATACCATAAAATTTCCCCTGATGCTCCTCAAGAACCCGACCAAGCCCGAAAGTCTGAAGACCATCCTGCACAATCTCCTCGGCATAACGTTTTGACGTCGTGGTAAGAAGATCGACATGCTCAACTCCTGTATAGAGCATATTGACCTCATCATTGCTGCGATGCAACGCAGAGCAGACCTCATCAGGAAGCAGTTTCTGGAAAGCCTTGTAAGGCAGAACACCCTGACGATAAATATTGTGAATGGTTAGAACCGTTTTTACCTCACTGAAAAACTCATGGTTTGCATAAACCGTTTTCAGAAGAAGGGGAATAAGACTTGCATACCAGTCATGGCAATGGATTATATCAGGTTTCCACCCAAGCCGCAAAAGGGTTTCGAGCACGCCAACATTGAAAAAAACAACCTTGTCCGTGCTTCCTTTCAGGTCGTTGCCACTGTGTATATCGGTAAAAAGGCCATTACGCTTGAAATATTTCTCGTTGTAGAGAAAATAAGTCTGGATCTTGCTGGAAGGCAACGCAGTCACCTTGACATGAAGCAAGTCAGTTTTTTCCTTGAGATGAACCTCAATGTCGGACAGACGCAACACATGATGAAGTCGAAACTTCCGGTCATTGATGGTACCATACTTCGGCATCATGATTCTGGCCTCGAATCCCTCTTCCTCAATAGCCTGGGGAAATGATGCCATAAAATCAGCAAGTGCGCTGATTCTTACAAAAGGAGAAACTTCACCAGAGACGTAAAGAACTTTAAAATTTCGTCTGGACATCTATATGACAATCAATCTATAATTTTTCTTCAAAAACTTTCATAGTACTACTTAAGTTTTTAATTTACGAATTTTCACCGACACATACAATCAAGCCTCATTCACACAGGCCGCGACAGAAATTTCATGCCGAATACCTTCCGCATTATTACAGTGTTTATTGCGCTTCTGCTATGGCTTACCGGAGGCTGCGCCTCCGATCGTCCACCTTCAGGAGGCCCGCTCGACAGAACTTCATTACAGGTTGTATTTTCCGATCCAGCACCCTCAGCCCTCAATGTCTCCACTGACAGGATCCTCCTGACTTTCAACTACGCTCTTACCGGACGGCAATTGCTCAATGCACTCCGATTCTCCCCGGACGTTGGCGGCTACGATATTGCCGTTTCCGGAAAAAATGCCGAAATAAAATTCGTCGAACCTTTTGAGAAAGGGCGCACCTATACGCTCACCCTCGACAAAAACCTCCGGGACTACCAGGGACGTACCTTTGCAGCACCCTATAGCCTCGCATTTTCCACTGGAGCGATTATCGACAGTGGAACAATCGGAGGAAAAATCCTTAACAGAGATAATTCAACGGCCAAAAATGCCATTGTACTGATTTATGCCGATAATCCCGCAAAGCCTCACGGAAATAACCTTTTGAACGAAAAACCTGATTACCTTTTGCAGGCAAGCAGCTCCGGAGTATTTGCGTTCAACCATATAAGGGCCGGATCGTACAGAGTAATTGCCGTTAACGACCGAAATCATGACCTGCGATATAACTCAAAAACCGAAGAAATCGCTCTCTGCAGTGCTGAGCTTGTTCCCACAGGCTCTTCCTCTCTTCTGTTCAGATTTCCTGAACCAGAGAGCAACAGCGGCAAACCGCTGCCCATACCTTTAAACAAGCTGCCACGTAGTGCTGAAAGAGGAACCATATCGGGAAAATGCTTTGCAAAAGGTGCTGAGGTTGTTGTGGAGGCAAAAAGCAGCGATTCAAACTCATCCTGCAGCACGATGGCCCTACGTGACAAAAACGGAACATTTCATTACACCCTCCCCGATCTTCCACCCGGCAGCTATACGCTCAGCGCATTTATACCCTCCGTCAAACACAAAACCGAAGCATACCCACAGTGGAATCCAGGATCAATCGAGCCTTATCAACCCGCCGAACCATTTGGATTCTTTCCTGAAAAAGTAATGGTTCGAGCACAATGGACCATAGAGAATATCGATATCCGGATCATGAGCGTCCCCTTGAATTAAATTCTTTCGAACCAACATCAAGAGACGTTATCTTGCAATGTAAACGACCAATAAAAACCATTTTTTGCCGCAATGAGTACACCATCAAAAATAGGACCAAACTCCATTATCCAGACCGTGGCCGCTCTTGAAGCCAAATACGGCAAGACAAAGGCAGAAACCATGCTTCGCAAGATAGGCC
>SZXY01000011.1 GCA_005843805.1 Chlorobium sp. | reverse complement strand
TGTGCCGGTTCATCGACAAAAGGAACAAAGGATGGCATCTCTACCTGAAGCTCCATCTGATGGGCTCCACGGGCATACTCCTTGGCTGATGCGACAAAGCCATGAAAGAGTGGATGCACTTTCTGTACCCTTGATTTCAGCTCGGGATGAAACTGCACCCCGACAAACCAGCGATGATCCTTCAACTCTATGATCTCTACCAGATCTCCATTCGGAGATGTTCCGGAAAAGACCATACCGCTCTCTTCAAAGCTTTTGCGATAAACGTTATTGAACTCGTAGCGGTGGCGGTGCCGTTCATTGATAAGAAACTTATGATAGACCTCGTAGGCTTTCGATCCTTCCTTGATAATGCAGGGATAACTGCCCAGACGCATTGATCCTCCTTTCTCCTTGACCTTTTTCTGGTGCTCCATAAGGTCGATGACGGCAAAACGAGTGCGCTTGTTGAACTCTGTGGAGTTGGCGTCCTGCAAACCACACACGTTGCGCGCAAACTCGATAGAGGCGCACTGCATACCGAGGCAAATTCCAAAGAAAGGAATGTTCTGCTCTCTGGCATGCTGGATATACTTTATTTTACCCTCAATGCCCCTGTCTCCAAATCCGGGAGCCACCAGGATACCACTGACTCCCTCCAGCTCCTTTGCAAAATCGAAAGCATTCAGTTCGGCATCCTCAGCCCGGAGCAACTTGACAGTAACCTTGACATTATTGCTTGCTCCGGCATGAATAAATGCTTCGAGAATGGATTTGTAGGCATCAGGATATTCGGTGTACTTACCGCAGATACCAATAGTGACTTCACCATCCTGAGGAAACTTGACCTTGTTGCAGAAGTCCTGCCAGTAGTCGAGATTCGGCTCCTTGTATTTCTTCAGGCCGAGCTTTTTAAGCACGCGCAGGTCGAGCTTTTCCTTGAGAAGAATAAGCGGAACCTCGTAAATGGTATCACAGTCGTTGAGGCCGATAACGTCGAGTTCATTGACGTTGCAGAAATGGCCGACCTTGTTCTTGATATCTCGTGAGAGCGGCTTTTCGCTGCGACAAACGAGAATGTCAGGCTGAATACCTACACCGAGCAGCATTTTCACACTGTGCTGCGTAGGCTTTGTTTTCAGTTCACTTGCAGCCTTGATATAGGGCACAAAGGTGAGATGAATGTTCAGCAGGTTGCTGTCACCCATTTCAAGCTTCATCTGGCGCATGGCTTCAAGAAAAGGGAGCGATTCAATATCACCAATCGTTCCGCCGATCTCGGTGATAAGCACATCGAGGTTCCCGTTTTTGGCCTGTTCGGCCATCCGGTCCTTGATTTCGTCGATGACATGAGGCACAACCTGAACTGTTGCCCCGAGGTATTCGCCACGACGCTCCTTGTCGATAACTGATTTATAGACCCGCCCCATGGTCAGATTCGAGGACTGCGAAGTCGATTCATCGAGAAAGCGCTCGTAGTGACCAAGATCGAGATCGGTTTCTGCCCCGTCATCGGTAACATAGACCTCACCATGCTGATATGGAGACATGGTACCGGGATCGACATTGATATAGGGATCGTATTTCTGTATGGCCACCCTCAAACCACGTGACTTGAGCAGCATCCCGAGTGATGCCGACAGAATTCCCTTGCCGAGCGAGGAAATTACCCCTCCGGTCACAAAAATATGCTTCACATTTTTCGGTCGAGCCATGACATCGTTCGTCGTTGATTAATAGTAAAAAAGCTTTGTTTATGTAAGCGCCTTGTGGGTGCCATCGCAGAAGGGCAGCTTTGCCGAGCGGCCACAACTGCATATTGCAACGGTTTTTTCCTCTTCGAACTCAACCTTCAGAGAATGAAGGCCACTTCCTTTATGGGAACCGTCGCAATAGGGCAACTTCTGCGACTTGCCGCAGGCACAGTATTTTTTGAGTCCCGGCTGCTCCGTGATGATATAAGGCCCTTTCTGTTCCATACTTCCTCCCTGATTTACCGTAATGTCAAGCCAACTTCAAGAATAAACATGTCACACAAAAAGATCGATCTGACCATCTGCATCTTCGACAGGGAAATCAGAATCCGAATCACCATCATCATCACTCTTCGGCACTCTTGCAAGAGCGGAAATCATGTCTCCGGCCATAAGCCTGACAAGCCTGACACCGGAGGTATTCCTTCCACTCAGGCGGATATCGGATACATGCTGACGATTGACAATACCCTGGGTTGTAATGATGATAAGATCGTCGTCATCGTTTACATCGAGCAGACCAATCAGCGCACCAACCTTCTCATGGGCCTTGAGCGTAATGACCCCTCGTGCTCCGCGCCTTGTCAGACGGTAGTCCTCAACACGGCTTCGTTTGCCAAACCCATTGTCGGTAACAGCCAGAAGCGAAGTGTCGAAGCGCTTGGTTGTCACCATTGAAATACATTTCTCACCATCATCGAGTGTGATGCCCTTGACACCCATTGCAGTACGGCCCATCGAGCGGATTTCAGCCTCAGGAAAACGCACAACAAAACCGGAGCTCTTGGCCAGCATGATCTGATGGTCGCCATCGGTCAAACGGGCATCGAGCAGCTCATCGTGCTCCTCAATTGTAATAGCCGCAATACCGTTCTTTCTCGGATGGGAAAATTCATCGAGAGCAGTTTTTTTCACAATACCGTTGCTTGTCGCCATGACAATAAAGCCTGGCTCTTCAAAATTACGGATATTGATATAGGCCCTGATTTTCTCGCCCGGCTGAAGCTCCATGATATTGGCCAGCGCCCTGCCCCTTGCAGCACGTCCAGCCTCAGGGATTTCGTAAACCTTAAGCCAGTAGCAACGACCTCTATTGGTGAAGAAAAGAATATAGTTGTGCGTTGAGGCAATGAACATGTGCTCGATAAAGTCGTCATGCTTTGCCTGAGCGCCAGTCACCCCTTTACCACCCCGCGCCTGACGACGGTATCCCGAAACCGGGAATCGTTTGATAAAACCGTCATGGGTAATGGTGATCACCACATCTTCCTGGGCAATCATGTCCTCAATGGAAAAATCCCCTTCCTGTGGTACAATCTCGGTTCGCCGGGGATCGCCGTAGACCTCCCTGACTTTCAGCAACTCTTCGCGGATAATCTGCATCTGCTTCTCCGGACTGCCGAGAATAAAGCGGAGCTCTTCGATAAGAGCAAGGGTTTCCTTGTACTCCATATCGATCTTGTTGCGCTCCATGCCGGTCAGACGCTGGAGGCGCATCTCAAGAATGGCTTTCGCCTGCAGTTCCGACAAGCCAAAACGCTCGATGAGCCTCTCCTGGGCAGTTGAGGCATCGGGAGACTCCCGGATGGTGGTAATCACCTCATCAAGATTGTCAAGACAGATCTTCAGACCTTCAAGAATATGAGCCCGCTTTTCAGCCGCATTGAGGTCGAATTTCGTGCGACGAAGCACAATCTCGTTGCGATGCTTGATATAATAGACCATCATCTCCTTGAGATTGAGTATCCTCGGCACTCCGTCAACCAGCGCCAGCATAATCACTCCGAAGGTATCCTGCATCGGGGTATGCTTGTAAAGGTTGTTGAGCACAACCTTGGCAACTGCATCCCGCTTAAGCTCTATAACAAGGCGCATTCCGTCGCGATCCGATTCATCACGGATATCGGCAATGCCCTCAAGTTTTTTATCGTGAACCAGCTCAACGATTTTTTCGATCAGTCGAACCTTGTTGACCTGGTAGGGAAGTTCTGTAACAATAATCGACTCCCGCCCGTTTTTCTGGGTAACCTCAACAAGAGCTCTGGCACGAATCACCACTTTGCCCCTGCCGGTCAGGTATGCCGAACGGACACCCTCGTACCCATAGATAATACCGCCAGTCGGAAAATCCGGGGCGATAACAAACTTCATAAGATCGGCAACTTCCAGTTCAGGGTTGGCGATCAAGGCTATCATGCCATCGACAACTTCACGGAGGTTCTGTGGCGGAATATTTGTGGCCATACCGACCGCAATACCTGAGGAGCCGTTCACCAGAAGGTTCGGAATCGCCGAAGGCAAAACCGTAGGCTCTTCAAGTGAATCATCAAAGTTCAGGGCAAAATCCACAGTACCCTTGTCAAGATCCTTGAGCATCTCACCGGCAATACTCTTCATGCGTACCTCGGTATACCTCATGGCCGCAGGGGAGTCACCGTCAACCGAACCAAAGTTACCCTGACCGTCAATCAGAGGATAACGCATGGAAAAATCCTGCACAAGGCGCACCAGACTGTCATAAACAGCAGTATCACCGTGAGGATGAAACTTGCCAAGCACTTCACCAACGATACGGGCAGACTTTTTATGAGGCTTGCCTGCCTGCAGACCAAGCTCGTGCATACCGTAAAGCACCCTTCTGTGAACCGGCTTCAGACCGTCCCGCACATCGGGCAACGCACGGCTGACAATGACCGACATCGAATAATCGAGATAAGAACCCCGCATTTCTTCTTCAATACTGATCGGGGCTATTCTTTCACGCTGCATAGGTAGATCCTGAAAGATAATTGATATAAATAACTCAACGGCACAATGTATAAAAATCCGTCTTGATTCTTAACGGCGCATACTCCGCAACCCTTGGAAAAGAAGCAGATAACGCAGAAAAATATCAGCTCACCTGCACAACCGGTGCGTCTGACCAGAGGGATTCCAGATCATAAAAACGCCGTTCATCCGGCATGAAAATATGCACAACAACATCGACATAGTCCAAGAGAATCCAGTGCATGGTATCCATACCCTCGACATGCATCGGACGCTCTCCATCTTCCCGGAGTTCATCCAGGATATGTTCCGCCGCCGCCTTGGCCTTGCGTTCGGAATCAGCCGTCACAATCACAAAAAAATCCGTAACTGAAGTCAACCCTCTGAGATCAAGGATTTTAACCTCTTCACACTTTTTCTCCAGTGCCAGTTCGGCAGCTCTTCTGGCAAGCAACTCACCGATTGCCACCTCTTGTGCCTGAACCCCTCTCTCTTCCTCTTTCAAACCACTCATAAACCTCCATCCTTCATAAATGAACTATATTTCACAACAATTTACCGCC
>SZXY01000106.1 GCA_005843805.1 Chlorobium sp. | reverse complement strand
CACTGATCGCTCCGTCTACCATTTCTGCTTTGAAGTTTTCCCCATCATGCCTCCACAAACTCGTAATCGTTGGTATTTCGATCATCGTCCAGATGCTGTCATTCGACATATCCGATTTTGTGGTGAGATAAAATGTGTTGTATGAAAATGGTTTATACCTCTCGATAAACTGTCCTCTGTATGAGCAGTTTTCGATTCTGATCTTGTCGTTATAACTGATTCTATCGCCGCTGCTTCCCCCTGCCTTATGAATGATCCAGCCCAGGTTTTCCTTGTAAATATTCGAGTTGAGGTAATAGTAAAGACCTGTTTCTTTCCATGCCCCCAAATAGCAATACAAGCCTGTTGCCGGCTCCGTGGTACGGATGCGTACCCGGTCGCCATGATGCAACTCGGTTTTTCCGTTTTCCATAATAAAATCCAAGACCACGCCATCGGTAGCCATCCGTGGATAATATTCCGTCGGAGGTCCACTGATGCTTTTGCATTCTTCCATTGATCCAATATAGTCGCCCGTAGAAGCTTGAAGGCGCATGGATAATTTGTTGTCAATGAAGACACCGATATCACTCTTCAGTGCCTTTGCAACAAGGTCGAAATGGAGACGAGCGGCATAGTTGAAGCAATAGTAGTTGGACTCTTTGCTTTTTGAACCTTTGAACTCGTTAAACCAGTTCTGATCGTTATAATCGGCTACCGGAACCAGCTTCAATGTGGTTAAACTCTTTTTCCATACGGCACATCGCTGGGTAATATCCTCCCGACCATCTTTATTCAGAGTCATCAACATGATGTCACGCACTGTTTTTTCGTCCTCTTTGCTGATAACTCCATCCGGTCCGTATGGCGTTGCTATGTCAAAGGGTTTATCATTGTGAATGCAGGACATCGCATAGACCATCTGTTTGAATGCCTTGATATAATCGTCCGGATTATTCTTCCTGATTGTTCTGCCCCCGGCCCATTTTGGCTGATAATCGTAGACAATCCAGGGATAATCCGGCAGATGCCCCATCCGTCCATGACCGGCATAACAAATCGAATTTACAGATGGGGAAGGGGGAGTGGCCACCTCACCATTTATTATACTGCTTGCCTTTTGATTCCAGTCGCGATAATTACAACGTAGCCAATTAACCTTGGTTTTATTTTCAAGATCTCCAATACGATCAATACTGTAAACCTCTTCAGCAGCATCGTTGATACACCAGGCAGGTGAGCCCGTATGGTAGGTATGTGCCCATGTGTCCGCCAGAACGTGCATCCGTAAACCAATCAGACAGAGGTAATAAGCTCTGTTCCTGTGGTTCAGGCGAATGTCGTTGATAATATTGTTGACGAGGCTACTGTTGGGGAGGCAGAGCATCTTGAATGCATCTTCCTCGTCCTTCCCGTAACTCCAATTATTCCAGGTTTTTGGACCATTGTATGACTGCATTCCGGGGGTATTCTTATAATTACCGGGCAAGAAATGAAATACGCTCCAAACCTGGCGCAGATTGTTTAGAAATGAATCTCCCCACTCATCCGGATTTATCTCCATCCGAATAAACTCCCCAATAGTCTGAACCGTGGGGACGGGGACGAAATCTTCAATGTAATAACGCCTGCCCGGTCGAGCGACACTTGCCAGACATTCCGAAATGTGCTCAATATTGGAATCATCTACATACTGAGCTGCTGTGGCGATTACCGTTGCATCCTGGGATGTAAATCCGGCCTTGCAGGCGGCGGCATAAGTCGCGTAGTAATGGAAATCAATGTCCATGATAAAGCGTCAAAAAAGTTGATAAAGATGAACAACGGTAGCAAAACTGAATTGCTCAACTCACCGAAGGCTTGACTTTGCCCTGACAAAAAATTTTTAGCCTTGACAGTGATGGTTTTCTTCTTGAGATAAAATTACCGAAATATAAATGCCTTTTTGATAGCTGGCAAGGTATTTATCATCTGTTAGCAAGATTGATAACAAGGTAGTGAGGGTGCTTTTTTCATTCTCTATTGGGTTTGCTTCAGAAACAGGAATTTTAAACCTTGCTTCGGAGGAGGAGTCTGATTTGGAAATAGAGGTTTCCTGAATGAGTGTAAAAATAGCAATAATACGGTAAAATAGTCCGCTCCGTCTTAAATCAATTATTCCAAAAAATATTGAGCAATAACTCGCTTTTTTACAACAAAACTGAAATATTGGCCGCTCAAATAAAATTGTCGCGACACATTTTCCTTTTGTTCGGAATCAATATGAACTGGTATTCACAACAAAATGACGTTTTTAAGACAAAAAAGACGACAGGTTGGCCAAGGTAATGGATACATCTCCAATAAAGACGACAGTCGATGATTCGCCAATCCTATTGCATTAAACTTTTTGATGAGCTCGATCATACTTTGCGGTATAATGAGCCGTGTGCGCTGAAAGCGGAATATAATAAATGGTCATGTTTCGAGCCCTCCTCCATTAGATTGCTTCTTCGACTTTTTTATTTTCAAACCAGTTGTACACTGATGGAATAATCAACAAAGTCAGCAGTGTTGACGTTATCAGCCCGCCAACGACAACGGTAGCAAGCGGTTTTTGTATTTCTGAACCGGTCTCGCTGGAGAGCAGCATCGGCAGCAGGCTGAAAATCGCGATAGATGCGGTCATCAGTACCGGGCGCAAGCGGTCAAGTGATCCTTTTTTGATTGCTTCCTGTAGTTCAAGCCCTTCATCACGCAGTTGGGAGATACGTGATACCAGCACCAGTCCGTTCAGTACTGCAACACCAAACAGGACAACAAATCCAACCGATGCCGGAACAGAGAGGTATTGTCCCGAGATGTAGAGCGCAAAGACCCCTCCGATCAGGGCGAAGGGCAGGTTGGATATTACCAGCAATGCCAATCGGATGGAGCGGAAGGTGATGTAGAGCAGCAGCAGTATCAGGCTGATGGCTACCGGGCCGATAATCATCAGCTTGTTCATTGCTCGTTGCTGGTTCTCGAACTGGCCACCCCAGGTGAGATAATATCCGGCAGGTAGTTTGACATTCTTTTTGATCTTTTGCTTTGCCTCGGACACAAAACTGCCGATGTCTCTTCCGGTAATATTCATCTCGATGCCAATTCTTCTTACCCCGTCCTGGCGGCTTATTTGAACGGGCCCTTCGATCATTTTGACTTCGGCAAGCTGTTCGAGAGGAATATTGATGCCTGTTTTTGTGGTTATTATGAGTGTTTTGATTGTTTCGAGTGAATTTCTTTTTTCTTCAGGCAATCGAACGGTTATATCAAAGTTGCGGTTGTCTTCGTACAACTGCGATGCCGCTTTGCCAGCAACGCCAATGTCGATAACCTTCTGAATATCGCTGATATTTAGGCCATAGCGGGCAATTTTTGAGCGGTCTATGTTGACTGTCAGATAGGGCTGACCAGAAATTTTTTCAACGCTCAGATCTGTTCCCCCTCGCACGGATGAGAGCACTCTGGCAATTTCAGCCGATTTTTCACCGAGTATGTTGATATCGTCACCAAATATTTTAAGAATCAGTTGGGCGCGGGTGCCGGCTACGAGTTCGTCAATGCGGCACTGAATCGGCTGGCTGAATCCGAAAGTAATTCCCGCAACCGATTCAAGGGATTGGCGCATCTTGTTGGTCAACTCATCTTTGGAAATATTTCGCTTCCAATCGCTTTTTGGCTTGAATATTCCCACATACCCGGTTTTGTCCGACCCTCGGGTATCCAGCGCGACGCCGGTCTGTCCGGTACGGGATACTACGGTCTCAAGTTCATCAAATTGTTTCAGTTTCATTGCGACCCGCTGATTCACTTCCATCGCTTTGGGCAGGGAAACCCCTGGAAGCATAGAGACGTCCATATCAAACGATCCTTCATCCATGCTCGGCATAAATTCCGTTCCGAGACGTGTGGCAAAAAACAGTGAAACAAGCAGCAAAAAACCGGCGACACTCAATACCACATGTTTCATGTTCATGGCATATTCGAGAAGCGGCAGATAAAGCCTGTTTGCATGTCTCATGATGAAGCTCTCTTTTTCCTGCTGTGGTTTCAGAAAAAGACTGCACAGTACAGGGATAACAAACACGGACAGGAACAGGGAGGATAAAAGTGCAATGATGACGGTTATGGCCAGGGGACCGAACATTTTACCTTCGATTCCTTCCAGCGAGAGGATCGGAATAAAGGTGAGTGCGATAATAAGTTCGCCGAAGATACTCGGCTTTCTGACTTCCATTACTGCCTGAAGGACGGTATGCAAATTGGGATGCTTTCCACCTTCTTCACACAGGTGACGCTGTACGTTTTCTACCTGGATAATGGTTGTGTCAATAATCATGCCGATGGAAATTGCCAGGCCGCCGAGTGACATCAGGTTTGCGCTGATCCCTGTAATTTTCATGGTGATAAATGTTGCCAGCAGTGATAGCGGCAATGCCAGAAGCACCACGATACTGCCCCTGATACTGTTCAGCATCAGGTAGAGCACAATAAGAACCAGGATGGATCCCTCTATCAGTGCTTTGGTTACGGTGCTGACACTCGCATTGACCAGGTCGCTTCTGTCATAGTAAGGCACGAGCCTGATTCCTTCGGGAAGCACATTGTTTTCATTCAGTTCTTTAACTTTTTCCTCAACCCGATGCACAACGTCCCGGCTGTTTTCTCCACGCAGCATCATGATAATGCCTCCAACACATTCATCCTTGCCGTTTTTCATGGCGGCTCCCATACGAACAGCCTCACCGACCTTGACTTGTGCGACATCCCGGATAGAGGTCGGAGTGCCACCGTCGGATTTAATGACAATGTTTTCAATATCACTGATATTTTTTATCAATCCGACCCCACGGATAATGTATTGATCTGTGCCCCGTTCGAGGATGTTACCTCCGACGTTTTCATTGTTGCTGCCAATGGAGGCATAGACATCCGCTACACTTATTCCATGCTTCAGCAGTTGTTCCGGTGACACGATCACCTGATACTGCTTGAAATATCCTCCGAAGGAGTTGATCTCGTTCACTCCGGCAACACTTTTCAACTGAGGTGCAACAATCCACTCCTGAATGGTTCTAAGGTTGGTCAGCCAGGCAATCTTCTGCTGTGGGTCATCCGGCATTTTTCCTTCAAGCGTATACTGGTAGATCTCCCCCATGGCGGTACCAATCGGCCCCATGGCAACCGCAACCCCCCTGGGAACCTTTTCACGAGCCTCCGCCAACCGTTCGAACACCAGTTGACGGGCAAAGTAGATATCAACATTGTCCTTGAAGACGATGGTGACAATGGAGAGGCCGAACTTGGTGACTGAACGCATCTGTTCAATATCAGGCAGGCCCCGCATTGACATCTCTATGGGATAGGTGACATTTCTTTCGATTTCCAATGCTGAGAGTCCATCAGCATGGCTTATCACTTCAACCTGTACGTTGGTGACATCAGGAAAAGCATCAAGCGGCAGTTTCAGATATGAATAGACTCCGAACCCTGTAATCAATAGCGAAAGAACGATGACAGCACTTTGTTTCTTTAACGCGTATGCTATTATTTTTTGAAGCATTATTCTGTACCTCCCTCAAGTTCGCCTTTTTTGAGTTCTGACTTGAGTATGAATGATCCCTTTATGGCATAATGTTCTCCCTCCTTTAAGCCGGCAATAATCTCAATCATGCCTCCGGAAGAGCGTCCCACTTCAACTATTTTCGGTCTGAATTTTTCATTGGAGTTATCTGCAGCAAAGATTACTTTTTTGCCGTCAATTTCCTGGATCGCATCTTCGGGGACAGCGAGGGTCATGACCATAGTGGCAGGAGGTGCCAGTTCGATCCTGGCAAACATCTCAGGTTTCAGCTTTCGTTCGGGATTGGCAACCTCCACACGAGCCTTGAGCGTGCGGGTGGTCGCATCCAGCACATCTGCAAGGTAGGTAACCCGCCCTGTCAGTTTTAAATCAGGATAGGCATCTACTGTGACCGTTGCACTCTGTCCCCTCTGCACCTTTGCAAGATCTTTTTCGTAAATATCCACGACTACCCAAATCGAGGAGAGGTCGACCACGGTGAAAAGGCTTTTGGATGGGTCAGAAAGTTCACCTACAATGGCATGCTTCTCGGTAATGGTTCCGCTGATTGGAGTACGTACCGACAAACTGGTTTTGTTGTGACTCTTGTCATTCACATTTGAGAGTGATGTTCCGTAAAGAGAGAGACGCTCTTGATCATTCTGCAGCTCGGTTTGAGCAATTTTATAATCGGTTTCTGCCTGAAGCAGATCTTTTCGGGCAACAATCTTCTTTTCCACCAGACTTCTGATCCTCGTCATATTTGCCTGAGCAAGGTCAAATTTGGTTTGCGAAAGGCGATAGCGGTTGGTGGCATCAGCCATTTCAAGACTTTTCAGGGTTACCAGAGTCTGCCCAGCCTCTACACGATCACCTAAAGAAGCCATGACAGAACAAATTTGGCCGGAAATGCGCGGAGAAACATGGGCGATCCGGTCGGCATTAGCCTCTAATTTACCGGTTGCAGTAACTACTGCTGTGAAGGCTTCTCTTTTCGCCACTGCGACAACAATCCCGTTCTCTTTCTGTAACCGGGCGTTCATTTTGATGCCATCACTCTTTTCGCCCCTCTGGTCGTCAATTTTTTTCTCGGTTTTCTCACCCTCTCCACTTTTCAGGTTGGCAGAACGATAGAGATAAATTCCGCCCAAAATTATGGCAAGAATAACGCCAATGATAATCGATGTCTTTTTCACTCTACCCCTCCATTTAATTCTGTCCCCACTGCTGAATCAAGTTTTACAAGAGCTGTCTGACGGTTGTAGAGTGCCATCAGATAATTGTCGCTGACCTCGAAGAACTTCTTTTGTTCCTGAATCACGGTTAATATCCCGAGTTCCCCAAGGCGCCAGGCTTCCCGGGTCAGGTTCAGGTTTTCCTCAAGCTGGGGAATAATGTCCGTTTTGTAGAGGGAAAGGATTTTTTCACTGCTCAGATAGCTTGCGTAAGCCGTTTCAACTTCACGTTCAATATTGCGGCTTATGGATGACAAGCGACTTTCAGCGCTGCTCAGCCGGGCACGGGCTTCCTGAACTCCCGCCTGATTTCTGTCAAAAAGGGGAATGGGCATCGAGAGTTTCATCATAATGGTATAAGCTTTATCTGTGCCTTCCAGTCCGCCGATTTTCATTGATCTTGTGTCACGCCAGGCTGACAGCCCGACGGTGAGGTTGGGAACACTCTCGGCTCGGGCAAGTCTGACGCCTGCTTCTCCCCGCTCTCTTTCTGTCTTCAGTGCCTTCATATCAGGACGCTGGGCAAGCGCCAGTTGTTTCAGTTCTGCCAATGCTCTTGTCAACGTTGATGTGGATTGCAATGTTCCGGTTGTTGGGTATTGCGTTCCTGCTGGCAGACCTGCAATTGCAGAGAGCTTTTCCTGATTTTGCCTTAGTGCTTTTGCAACATCAATTCTGGATACTTCACTCCGCGCCAGCTCGATCTTGACCAGATTTAGCTCCAGTTCGGCAATGTCACCTGCCGCCAGACGCTCTTTTGAAATATCCCAAAGCTGCCGGTTAAGCGCAATGGAACGGTCTGCCAAAGTAAGTCGTTGTTCAGCCAGAATGACATCACAAAACAGGGTTTTGACCTCTTCGATGATCAATCGCTCTTTGTCAGCAAGCTGGTATTTGTAGAGATCCAGATCTCGTTCAGCAACCGCCAGTCGTTTACTCCGTTTCCCTGCCAGTAAAAATTCCTGTGATATTCCTATAGAGAGCGTGCTTTCTGCGTCACTGCCCGTTAAAGCACCCGTGCCGGCTTCTAAATCAAGCGTTGGATTTGGTAACAGTCCAGCTTTGAGCCTCCCTGCATCAAAGATTCCTTTTTCCTCACGAAACGATTTGAGATCGCTATTATGTTGCAGCGAATATTCTACGACCTTGGGTAGAGAGAGTATTTGCTCATCAGCCAATGCTGGAAGTGACGATAAAATCCAGATGCTTCCTGTCACAAGAAGCAACGCTTTTCGTGCCAATATATTGTTCCCCATAAGAATAGACTCTTTTATCGAGTTTTATTGTAACGGCTTGATAGCCCGAATTGCACAACACAACGGGAAATACTGAATAAAACCATGGTGTTACCAGGCTGACTTTAGTTGTCAGGCTACATTTCGGGGAGGAATAAACATCGAAAGCATTACTTCAGTGAGGTTTGTGAGCGGCTTAAAAGAGCAGAAGCTCATGACTACAGGGCTATAGTCAAGCTTGATCGTTTGTGCTGGAAGAAGTAAATGGCATAAGCAGTTGGAACATACATTACATTCGGCGGAGTGTTTATGGTGGTCACTGGAATTTTTTTTGTCTCTATGCATTGCTGATACCAGAGAAGATGACTCGTGGTTGTGCGCTGATGCAAAACTTCTTTGCATCGCATGAGCACAACTGAACTTGCCATCAATTGATGCTGTCAGAAGGATCAGAAGAAGAAATCGGCAAAAAAATGGTACAGTTCTGAATTTTTGCATAAAAGTTGAAGAGTATGCCAATGTCTATGCTCCGTATTAATAACAAGGAAATGTGTTTCATCATAACTCCTGTTCCACGTTTACCCCAGGTAATTGCAGCGTGTCAAGCTGAACATGTCAGTCCGGCTTTTTGACGGTAACCAGCCGATGAACTCTCCACTCCTTCTGCTTTCAGTGAATGGATCTGGATATCGAGTGATTGCTGAGTGGTTGAAACACGAGCCTATCCGAATAGTCTCTTGAGTTGAAAGAGGAGTGAACACTACCCATTAATTAACGAAAATCCGATAGAATAGAAAAAAGGGATTGCAATGTGCAGCAAGATGGCGAACTCAAGGGGGGAAGTTCCTTGAGTTCGCTCTTGATTATTCTTGCTTTACCACTCAAACCATTGTTTTCGGGTTCAGCCTTGCAAGGAGCATGTCGGAAATCGATCCTCCGGCTGGTACCATAGGAAATACCATGTCTTTTTTGATCACCCTGAAGTCTACGAGAATCGGCCCGTCGTTGTAGGCAAGGGATTCTGTGATCGCCGCTTTTGCACTGTCGGAGTCGTTGGCCATGAGTGCCTTGCATCCGAATGCTTCGGCAACCTTGACGAAATCGGGGTTGCTGTCGCCGAGGTCGGTGAAGGAGTATTTTTCCTTGTGGAAAAGCTCCTGCCACTGGCGTACCATGCCGAGGTAGCTGTTGTTGATGAGGAATATCTTGATCGGTATTTTGTGGTGAACTGCCGTGACCAGTTCCTGGATATTCATCATCAGGCCGCCGTCTCCGCAGAAGAGCACAACCGGTCTGTCCTTGATGCCAAAGGCTGCGCCAATGGCTGCCGGGAGGCCGTAGCCCATGGTGCCGAGCCCTCCACTGGTGATGATAGAGCGCGGGTTGTTGAATTTGTAGAACTGCGATGTCCACATCTGGTGCTGGCCGACATCGGTGACGACAACGGCGTTGCCTGCGGTTTGTTTTGAGACTTCGTCAATAACAAACTCGGTTTTGAGCGCTCCCTCTTCATAGGTGTAGCTGAGCGGGCACTTCTCCTGCCAGGCGTGAATATCAGCCAGCCAGGGTTCGCGGTTTTCCACCTTTTTGGGCATTGCTTCAAGGAGTGATGCCAGAAAGTGCTTTGAGTCTCCCACAATCGGCAGATCTACCTTGATGTTTTTGTCGATATTGGTGGGATCGATGTCGTTATGGATCTTGTATGCCTGCGGGGCGAATGTTTCGATTTTTCCGGTGACCCGATCGTCAAAACGCGCTCCAATAGCTATGAGCACATCACAGTTGTTGACCGCCTGGTTTGCCCAGTAGGTGCCGTGCATGCCGAGCATTCCCATGTTGAGCGAATGGGAGGCAGGAAAGGCTCCAAGTCCCTGAAGGGTCATGGTGACCGGTATGTTCTGGCTTATGGCAAATGCCCTGAGTTCTTCAGATGCTTCTGCACTGATGACACCTCCGCCAATGTAGAGAAGGGGGCGTTTTGCCTTGGCAATTTTATGCGCGGCTTTCTCTATCTGGTTGCTATGGCATTGGACTGTTGGTTTGAACCCCCTGATTTCAACGCTCTCTGGCCACTGAAACTCACAGGTTGAGTTCAGGATATCTTTCGGCATATCGACAAGAACCGGCCCGGGTCTGCCTGTAGTGGCAAGGAAAAATGCCTTGCGGATGGTCATGGCAAGCTCCTTGACATCCTTGACAAGGAAGTTGTGCTTGGTTATTGGCCGGGTGATACCGACAATATCGGCTTCCTGAAAGGCGTCGTTGCCGATCAGCGAGCTTGGAACCTGTCCGGTAAAGACAACCATCGGAGAGGAGTCCATGTAGGCATTGGCAATACCGGTGACGGTGTTGGTTGCGCCTGGTCCGGAGGTGACGAGCACAACGCCGGGTTTTCCCGTGGCGCGGGCATAGCCTTCTGCCATGTGGGTTGCTCCCTGTTCGTGACGGACAAGGATGTGCTGGATGTCTTTGACATCATAAAGTGTTTCGTAAACTTTCAGCAGTGAACCGCCCGGATAACCGAAAATATATTCAACGTTTTCACGTCGCAGACATTCGAAAAATATCTCTGAGCCATTGAGTGTTTGGCTTGATGAGTTCATAACGAATTTATTTAGTGTTCAACAGGAAACAGGGTTTTTCAGTATGGCGCCGGTATTGGCCGATGTGACCATTTGGGAGTACCTTGCCAGATATCCTTTTTTTATTTTTGGTACAAACGCTTTCAGTGCAGCAAGTCGTTCCTTGATAATCTCATCTGTCAAATTGACCGTGATGCTTCTCTCTGGAATGTCGATGGTGATGAGATCGCCGTTTTCCAGGGCGGCAATCGGCCCTTTTTCAGCCGCTTCGGGTGAGACGTGTCCGATACAGGCTCCTCTCGAACCGCCGGAGAAACGTCCGTCGGTAATGAGTGCAACCGATTCTCCAAGACCACGGCCCATGATGGCACTGGTGGGGGAGAGCATTTCGGGCATTCCGGGTCCGCCTTTTGGCCCTTCGTAACGTATGACGACAACATCGCCAGCCTTGACATCGTCTTCCATGATGCCTTTGATGGCATCGTCCTGGCAGTCATAGACCTTTGCCGGGCCGGTGTGTTTCAACATTTCCGGAGCAACGGCGCCGGTTTTGACGACAGCTCCCTGTGGCGCAAGGTTTCCGTAGAGAACCGCAAGACCACCTGTCGCGGAGTAGGGGTTTTCTATGTTTCTGATGATGGTGTTGTCCAGAATCTCTGCATTTGCAATGTTTTCGCCAAGTGTCTTGCCGGTTACGGTCATTGCCGAGAGGTCAAGCAGTCCGTCAATTTTGCTGAGTTCGTGAAGGATGGCCGAGACGCCGCCTGCCCGGTCAACATCTTCGATGTGAACAGCCATTGTGGCAGGACTCACCTTGCAGATATAGGGAGTTTTGGCTGAAAGGGCATTGAGTTCTGCAAAATCGAACTCAAGTTCCGCTTCATTGGCAATGGCAAGGGTGTGCAGGATGGTGTTGGTGCTTCCACCCATCGCCAGGTCAAGCGCAAATGCGTTCAGCATCGATTGTCTGGTGAGAATATCCCTTGGTTTGAGATCTTTGTTGACCAGATCGATAATTCTGCGTGATGCTTCCCTAACCAGTTCATTGCGACGGGGGTCGATTGCAAGTATCGTGCCGTTGCCTGGCAGGGCAAAGCCAAGCGCTTCACTAAGACAGTTCATCGAGTTTGCCGTGAACATTCCGGAGCAGGAACCGCATCCGGGACAGGCATTCTCTTCTATTGATTCAAGTTCGGTATCGGTGATTTTTCCTGTACTGTACTGGCCAACCGCTTCGAAGACTGAAATCAAATCAACGGTTTTGCCCGCAGGAGTGTGGCCTGCTTTCATGGGGCCGCCGGAGACAAAGATAACGGGAATGTTGATGCGAAGTGCGGCCATCATCATGCCGGGGGTGATCTTGTCGCAGTTTGGAATGCAGACCAGTCCGTCAAGGCGGTGCGCTTCGGCAACGGTTTCGACACTGTCGGCAATCAGTTCACGGCTTGCAAGGGAGTAGCGCATACCGATATGGCCCATCGCAATACCATCGCAAACTCCTATGGTGTTGAATTCAAAAGGAACTCCTCCTGCCTTTCGTACCTCTTCCTTTGCTATTTTTCCCAGCTCCTGCAGATGGGCGTGACCGGGTATAAGCTCGTTATAGGAGTTGCAGATGCCGATAAAGGGTTTTTTGAAGTCATTGTTTGAAACAATGGAACCTGTAGCTTTCAGAAGGCTGCGGTGCGGTGCTTTTTCAAACCCACTCTTTATAGTGTCTGATCTCATTGCAGTACAAATATTTTTTTTGGCAATTAAAAAAGAAATCTTCGGGATCGCCGTTCCCGAAGCCGCTGTGCATGATAGGTCTGAAAAGAAAAAAAGGACTTGGGTGCGACGGCTGGGGTTCAGAGCACAGGGCTGATTAACGGTGCTGTGACCACAGTGACCACAATTCCCATCCTTGAATTGAGGGAGTTCGAGAAACGCTCTCTTATACCGCCGAAAACAGCCGGTTTCTTGCTTGCCGGTTGAAGAGAACCGCAACTGCCAGGGATGGTATGTGGATTGAATGCAGACATTGAGGAACCAGGTTTCTTCGGTATTAAACGAAAATTCGACATAATTTACATTTAATGTTTTATTAAAACAAGCATTAAAAATGTTGATATCTTACAGATATTTGCTGTTTTTATTCTCTTGAGAATGATATTATTTATGGTGTCAGAGTAGTGTTCGGAGCCGTTTTTTTTCCTGAATAACAAAAAAAAAGAATCATGCTGAATCTTCAAGCTCCTTTATCGCAGGATCTTCCAGCCTTTTTCCTGACTTTGTGTCTTGTGCTGCTGTTTGTTCTCCTTGCAGAGCTGCTGACACGGAAGTACAGTGTCAGTTCACTGGTTGTCAGAAAAATCGTCCATCTCTCCATGGGAGTTGTGATCTTTTTTGTTCCCGGTTATTTTCATTCCAACTTTTATCCAGTGATGGCCGCACTGGTCTTTCTGCTCTTTAACGGGATTAATTTGCGCTTCGGGTGGTTTGGTTCTTTGCTGGCTGTTCCCGGAGACAACAAGGTACCCTCTCCAGCCGTCAAAAGTTACGGATCGCTGCTTTTTCCACTTGTCTTTCTTCTTCAGCTTCTTTTTCTCTGGGAGTCTCACAAATGGATATTGCAGACTTCGATGCTTGTAATGGGGGTCAGTGACTCACTGGCTGCTCTGGTAGGAAGTTCGGTCGGTAAAAAGCATATCGAACATCTTACAAAAAACCCGAAAACTGTCGAGGGCTCGGTTACCATGTTTCTCAGCAGTTTTCTTTTGCTGAGTGCATCCCTGCTGGTCTTCAGCAGTAGTTTCAGTGGAGGTCTTGCAGGAAAGCCGGTGGTGATGCTTCTCGGGCTTGCCTTGCTGCTCGCTCTTGTTGCAACTGCTGTCGAGGCTTTGCTGTCGCACGGACTCGACAACTTTTTCATTCCTGTCTCAATAGCCTACGTGCTCTATGTGCTTGAAATGAATCAAACCATTTTTCTCGATCATTTTCTTCTTGGGGGCCTCTTTGCGTTTCTTCTTGCTGTTTTTTCAATCAAGGTCAAGTTTCTCAATAACAGCGGGGCAACAGCGACATTCCTGCTTGGCACCACTATTTTCGGTATAGGTGGTGTTGTCTGGACGGTTCCGCTTCTGACCTTTTATCTCCTCTCGTCGGTGCTTTCAAAACTTGGCAAGAAAAGGAAGGCGAAATTTGACCTTGTTTTTGAAAAGGGTTCTCAGCGCGATGCCGGTCAGGTCTATGCCAACGGAGGCATAGCATGGATTATGATGATTATTTTTTCTTTGACGAATGATCCGGCTATCTTTTTTGCCTATCTCGGAACGTTGGCCGCAGTGCAGGCCGATACGTGGGCGACGGAAATAGGAACCATGTGGCCAAATCCCAAAGCATGGCTGGTTACAACCTTCAAGGAGGTGCCGGTCGGAACTTCCGGTGGTGTTTCTGTGCCGGGTACTTCAGGGGCATTTCTCGGTTCGCTCTTTATCTGTGCAAGCGCGATTCTGATGAATGTCAAGTGGCTCTCTGATTTCGGGTTGGTGCAATCGCTTCTTCTCATCGGTTTTTCCGGACTCCTTGCCAGTCTGGTTGACAGTTTTTTTGGAGCAACGGTTCAGGCCCAGTATTTTGATCCGATTCGTGAAAAGGTAACGGAACGCACCCACAGTATGTCGCCTGATGGTGTGCTGGTTGAAAACAGGCTTATCAAGGGAACTCCTTTGGTCAATAATGATCTGGTCAACACCTTTTGTGCCCTTTCCGGATCAGCGCTGGCCTATACGGTGATCCAGAACATGCATTTATTTAAATGAACCTTATTAATTCTTTTTACCAGTATGCCTGATTCAAGATTCGGAATTTTTGGACTGATTTCTGATGCCGGACCTGTGGTGCTGTTTGTGCTTGCAGTGCTGCTTTGTTTCTCGATTGTGTCGTGGGCTATCATCGCGTATAAATTCGGGTATGTCCGCAACTCCCTGAATGAGTCGAGAGTTTTTCTGGACTATTTTTTCGATGTTTACAATGTCGAAAAGGTTTTTACCGAAAGCGAAAATTACAGGAATGGTTCACTGCCCAGAATTTTTCGTTCCGGTTATGTCGAGTATCGGGCACTTGGTGAAAAGAGCGATATCCGCCATGCCAGGTTGCGCATTGCCCGTGCGGTCAAACGGGAGGCCAATGCCGAGAGCAAGAGGTTGACATCTCTTGTCTCTTTTCTTGCAACGGTTGGTAATACGGCGCCCTTCATCGGTCTTTTTGGTACCGTATGGGGTATCATGACCTCATTTCATAACATCGGTCTGACCCAGTCGGCATCTCTTGCCGCTGTTGCGCCGGGTATTTCGGAAGCGTTGATCGCTACGGCAGCCGGTCTTGCTGCGGCCATTCCTGCTGTGATCGCCTATAACTATTTTACCCAGCAGATTGGCATCATCGAGCGTGACATCGAGGAGTTTTCGCCTGAATTTGTTGCAGCATTCATTAACGAGCCATAGAGCATCGCGGGATATGATAACTTCAGGAAAGGGCCGTTTGATGAGCGACATTAATGTAACGCCGTTTGTCGATGTCATGCTTGTGCTGCTGATTATTTTCATGGTAACGGCTCCAATGATGACGCATGGCGTCAAGGTTGAGACACCGCAAACAACGCTTCAGAAAATGGATGTGGATGAGAAAGCTCTTGTCATAAGCATTGACAGTTCGAAGCGTGTATTTATCAATTCATATCAGTTGAATGCTTCGGAGGTTCGTCAAAAGTTGCCGACCCTTCTGGATGTCAAGCGTACAAGGGAGGTCTATCTTAAAGCCGATAAATCACTTCCCTATGGCCTTGTAATGGATGTCATGGCCCAGATCAGGGATGCAGGAATTGAAAAGATTGGTATGGTTACAGAACCGGCGGCAGTTAACAAGGGTGGCGGTAGATAAGCCTGAAGCATGAAAAAAGGTCAGACGCTTGTCAATGTTGATAAAAAGTTTTCTTTTTGGCTTGCTGCAGCAGCAGTGATGCATTTTTTTGCGTTCTTTTTTGCTCTGTATTTCCAGTTGTGGGATGCTTCCCGCCATGTCAAACCGAAAATTGTGAGCGTTACTCTTCTCCCATTGCCCGGTTCTGGTGGTTCTCATCAGTTTTCTGCAAAAGAGAGCGATGCTGAAGCACTCCCACCTGCACCTCTGTCACCTCCCCTTCCTCCTGCCGCTGTTCAAAAAAGAGTGCAGCCACCGATTCCCGTGAAGCCCCCTTCTGCAGCGCCGAAAATCGTTGCCGATCAATCTCAGCCACCAAAACCTGTCGACAAGCAGGCAGAGTTCAACAAGGTTCTTGAGCGTCTCAGGCACTCTGTTGATGCAAAAACTCCCCCTCCTGAGCCACCTGCGCCTTCGGTTGGCACACTGGGCAAGGCACTTTCAAGGCTTCAGCAGAAAGTCAAGTCGGAGGAAGAGAGTACCGGAGGAGGACGTAGCGGGGGACAAGCCACTTCTTCAGGTGGCAGAAGCAGTATGGGAAAAGGGTATGGAAGCGGGGGAGCTTCAGATCCCTATAAAGCGGAGATCGCTTCGATTATTCAAAGAAACTGGGAGTTTTCCGGCTCGTTGATTAAAAACAGTGAAGGAATGGAGGTTTATGTAAGCATTAATGTGCTTGCTGACGGGACGATTGGCCGGATAGTCTATGACAGGAGAGCGCCGAGTGAGTACCTGAACAATTCCGTAAAAAAAGCCCTTGAAAAATCATCTCCTCTTCCGGTTCCGCCCAAAGATGGGGTGGCTCGTGAGCTTTGGATCGGATTTTTTTTTACTCCTGCAGGTATCGAAAAGTAGGCTGTGGAAAGCAGAGAGCAAAATAAATTTTTCGCTCTGAAAGTGTTTTATGTTCTCTTTGCATGAGCAGCATGCGAGCCCTGGCAGCAGGAACAGTTAGATGGGCCTTGTTGTTCTTGATGCTTTTATCTACATTCCTCGTTACAGGTTAGTGATGAATTCCGGCTTCTTTAAGCTCATTACTTTTTCTTTTTATTATGCAATACATCAGGCATCTCGTTTCCGGCTCTCTTGTTTTTCTGTTGTATCTGTTTTCTTTTCCCTTGCATCTTGCGGCGGCGGAAACAGGTGAGTATATAGCCATTCGCAAGGAGGGATCGGGTAAAATTACTCTGGTACTCAACAAACCGGATGCATTTGCGAAAGAAGATAGCGGGCTTGGCCAGAGTCTCGATACAATTATGCGTGACGGTCTTGATTTTACTGGTTTGTTCACCATGATTTCTCCTCCGCTCAATGTAAAGGGAAGCAGTGACGGAAAGAGTGCTGCCATCAATTTCGGAGCATTGAATTCGGTCGGTGCAGAAGTTTATGCCGGAGGGGTGGTTTCAAAAAAATCAGGCAAGGTCACTCTCGATATGGAGGTTTACGAAACCTCGGAAGCCAAATCAATTTTCCGGAAAACCTATACAGGAGGTGAAGGTCAGCTTCGTTTGATGGGTCATGCGTTTTGTGCTGATCTTGTCGAACTCCTTACGGGCAAAAAATCGGTTTTTGGCAGCAAGATTGTGTTTGTTTCATCCAAAACCGGCTTCAAAGAGATTTATCAGTGTGATTTTGATGGTCAAGGGGTTGAACAGTTGACCAATTCACACTCCATCTCCCTGACGCCCGCGCTCTCTCCTGATGGAAACTATCTTGCCTATACTGATTTTACCTCTGGCAGACCAGCACTCTATATCAGGAAAATGTCAGACAAGAAGAGTGTGATGGTCTCCAAAAGTGGTGTCAGTATCGATCCAGGATGGAGAAACAACAGTGAGGTTGCAACAATCCTCTCTTATGAAGGTGATCAGGAGATCTATCTCGTAAAGCTCGATGGATCGGTTTTGCGAAGGGTTACCAACAGTAATGGTATCGATGTTTCTCCCTCATTTTCTCCCGATGGAAGCAAAATGGCATTTGTTTCCGCGCGAAATGGGCAGCCCCAGATTTTTATTGAAGATCTTCAGACAGGAGAAACAAAAAGACTCACTTTCAGCGGACGTTATAATACTCAGCCATCATGGTCGCCTGCCGGTGATAAAATTGCATACTCTACATGGGAAAATGGCGGTGAAATCAATATATTTACTATCAATGCAGATGGTTCTGGCCTGATGCAGCTGACCGGGAAATCCGGTGAAAATGAATCACCATCCTGGTCTCCCGATAGTGAAATGATCGTGTTTTCTTCGAGTCGTGATGGAAAGAAGATGTTGTATGTTATGAGTTCAACTGGAGAAAACCAGAGGCGACTGTTGCAGATAGAGGGTGAACAGATGCAGCCATCCTGGTCTCTTTTTCGGTGATAATTTTTTTGAAACAATAAAAAAGGGGGAAAAATGAGTAACTATAAACCTTTATTGAGAAGTCTGTCTATTCCGGCGATGCTCTTGCTTGGGGCCTGTTGCTGCCAGAAACCTGTCGTCGTGGCTCCTGTAGCGCCTCCGCCTCCTGCAGCTCCTCGTGCGGTTGTTGCACCTGTAGTAGTACCTCCTCTTGCTGATGTGTTTTTTGATTTCGATAAATCAGCACTTCGCACCGACGCAGTCGAACAGCTCAAGACTAATGCCAACTGGATGCAGGTAAATGCTTCACGGAAAGTGCTCATCGAAGGTCATTGCGATGAGAGGGGAACCAATGAATATAACCTTGCTCTTGGCGAGCGTCGTGCCAATGCAGCAAAAGATTTTCTCGTAAACCTTGGAGCTTCGTCATCAAACCTCAAGACAGTCAGTTTTGGTGAGGAAAGACCGTTTGCCACTGGCCACGATGAAGCCTCATGGTCTCAAAACAGACGGGATCATTTTGTTGCAGAATAGTATCGTTTCGTGAATATCCGGTTGAGGAAAGCACACTCTTTTTGACCGTTTTTATTAATGCTAACAGGAGCCGATTCTATGAAAAAACAGATAAATGGCATGCTTGTGCTTGCCTTGATAGTGACTGCCGGATGTTCATCCAAAAGTGCAGTGACAAACACTGCCGTGAAAGAGGTGGCGCCACCTGTTGTTGTATCGCCCGTATTGCCTCCGGCGCCACCTTCACTTCCACCTGCCTTGCCTCCTGCACCAACAGGTTATGGGTTTGATCAGTGGCAGACAGGCCCGCTTGGCGATGTGTTTTTCGGGTTTGACAGCTCGGAACTCAGTGCTGAAGCCCAGGAGCAACTGAAGCAGAACTCCGCATGGCTGAAAAACAATTCTGCCAAAGGAGCCATTATTGAAGGGCACTGTGATTCAAGAGGAACTTCTGAATACAATCTTGCTCTCGGTGAACGCAGGGCTGGCAGTGCAAAGGATTATCTGGTCAGGCTTGGTGCAGTTGCATCCCGCTTTGAAACAGTCAGCTTTGGCGAGGAAAAGCCATTTGCTTCCGGCCAGAATGAAGATGCCTGGGCAAAAAACCGTCGCGACCATTTTGTGGTAAAATAGCAGCGTTTAGGGAGATGCTGGCGATAAAAAAGATGATAAAACCCTGTGAAACGGCTTGTGATGCCTAAACTTTTGTATCCATGAATAAAAAGATTACACATCTTCTTTTTTTTCCGGTACTCGTTCTCTCTGCGTGCGCCTCAAAAAAGGATCTCGTTGTCGTGGCTGATGATCTGCGAAAGCTGAAAACGGACTCTGAAACAATTAAAACGCAGTCTGCCGGTTCCTATTCAGAAGTTCAGTCGCTTCGAGACGAGGTTGCGAGTTTTAAGGGCTCTATTGCGGAGATGGCTCATTCCAACAGCAAGAGTTTTTCCCGCCTTGGTGCGGAAGATTCCCTGATGGTCCACAAGGTTGACGATCTTGAAACGAGATTGCAGAAAATTGAGCAGTATCTTGGTTTGAGTGCTCAGGAAAATTCCGCTGCTGTACAGCCTTCGGCGCAACAAAAGGATGCTGTCGATGGAGCTAAATCACCAACGGCTCTCAACGATGTGGCATTACTCAACGATGGACTGCAAAAACTCGGCAAGAAGAACTATGTGGCAGCAAGAAAGAGTTTCAGTGATCTCTTGAAGAGCTATCCCAAATCAACTCTTGCTGGTGACGCACAGTTTCAGCTTGCCGAAAGCTATTTCGTCGAGAAATGGTATGAAAAAGCCATACTTGCGTATCAGGAGGTTATTTCAAAATATACCAAAAGCAGCAAAAGACCTGCAGCGCTCTTCAAGCAGGCTCGCTCGTTTGAGTTGATAGGAGATGCTGCCCATGCCAAGGAAAGGTTCAAGGATTTGGTCAATGTCTACCCGTCCTCTCCTGAAGCAGCCCTGGCGATCAAAAAAATACAATAGTTTTGACAGTTTCGTTCGCACAAACAAAAAACCCCGGAAATAATCGGGGTTTTTTGTTTGTGCGTGCTTCATTTACATCCAACTCTTTCGGCTTTATGGCGCTTTTATAGCTGCTTTACCACCTGAACAAAAATCATCGGGCTGTTGGCGGGAATGGTTTCACCAGCTACCTTCCAGGCACAGCTTGCCTGCAGGCTGAAGTTGTTGGCATCGAACCATTTTACCCCGATTCCTGCACCGGTAAGGCTGCGGGTGTTGTTGCCTGCACCAGGGAGGGGAGTTGTGTGCAGTCGTGCGTAACCATGGTCTACAAAAGCTGAGGCCTGCAGCTTTCCGGGAAACTCTCCGGTTTGCCTGAAAAGGTATCGAAGTTCAGCGGTTGCGACAAAACCTTTGTCGCAGTATGATTCATCGATTTGCCATGCGCGAACCGCCGAAGGGCCGCCAAGCGAGAGCTGTTCCGAACTGTTCAGGTTTTTATCGCTCCACTGACCGTAGCCTCCAGCATAAAGAGAGAGTCCCTGGTAAAAGCTCTGGGTACGGGCAAGACTGAAATTAAGCTTGCAGTACCGACCGTTGGTGTGCAAACCGCCGAGTGACTGGTCTATTGCGAGAGTTTCGCTATTGTCGATCTGCAGATTGCCTCCGATAAAACCAATGGAGAATGCGGTGGAACTGCCCTCGGGTGTGCTGTCCATTTGTAATCCGTCAAGACCAATCTGCAATGAGGTGGTGTGACGCTTTTTTGCTGCTATATTTGCCATCCGGTCATCCATAACTCTCTTTTCTCCAGCCAATGTTGCATTCAGGATAAGGTTTCTCTGGCGTATGAGTGGTTGGGTAAGGCTCAGGCTCAAGTCGTGGGCTGTGCCGTCTGCATTCATCGCTTCAAATACTCCTCCCAATTGATAGTTGACAAAACTGTAGTGCATTCCAAGTTTTGTGCCGTATGATGTCACCGGTACCGTATAGCCAGCCCGAACATTCTGCAGGTCTGCAGTGCTTGATGTCTGAAGATGCAGGTTGAGCTGATCTCCAAGATGAAGCGGGGAAAAAAGGTAAAGTGTGCTGCCGATACGGTAGCTGCCAGTTGCCGGATTTCCGAAGTTGTTGCCGTTGAGCGTTATACTGTATGGCATGCCTTCTGTGACTTCAAGGGTGGCTTTTGTCGTGCCTGGTCGGTTTCCTGGTTCAAGAAGAATGCGGGATGAGATATTTGGCAGTTCGTTGGTTTTCATGACCATTGATGTCAACTCTCTATCCCTTACCGGTTTCCGGGTTGGAACCTGGTCGGCATAGAATTTCATGAGACGTTTTGGGGTTCTTGTCTCAACAGGTTTTGTTTGAATATCTATTGCTTCCAGAACGCCTTCAACGATCTCAATGATGACGGGCATTCCCGGTTTTACAGTTTGCGGAGGAAAGTAGACCGAGGCAAGAAAATACCCTTTTTTTCTGTATGCGCTGGTGATCGTTCCTGCCGCCTTATCCAGTGCAGCAAAGCTCATATTCTGCCCAATATAGCGGCTCATAAGCGCTGAAAGCTCATGATCGGAAAAGAGGGTGTTGCCGATAAAGCTGAAACCGGTGACTTTGAGCATGGCAGTGCCTGGGGAGGATTGCTGCCTTTTGGTTGTGTCAGGTTTCTGGAGGGCTGGTGGGGTCTGTTGTGGAAAAAGAGAGGGCTCTGGAGTGTTTTCATTGATCAGATGGCCTGCATCTGGACGATCAGCGGCAAAAGCGGTAGTTACTGTAAAGGCCAA
Source organism: Chlorobium sp. (assembly GCA_005843805.1). Taxonomy (GTDB): domain Bacteria; phylum Bacteroidota; class Chlorobiia; order Chlorobiales; family Chlorobiaceae; genus Chlorobium. The sequence continues at coordinate 9,309 of SZXY01000106.1, read as the reverse complement.
TGCCAACAAAACGGTTTTCAGTATTGCTTTCATGGAAGCTCCCTTCTACTCATTGTGCAAGTGAAAAAAATTGTACCTGAGTTGCATGAATTCCCCGTTCGACTCATCTAATGCTGCCTTTTATTCTATTCAACCTCTACGAGCAATATTGTCCGTGCTTCCTCCCCGGAGCGGTCTTTTGCGATAAGTTCAACCTGGTATTCTCCTTTCGCCTCTTGTGGTGGTATTCCGCTAATGACTTTCCGTTCGGGATCGAACGTTATCCAGTTCGGGATTAGGGCGCTGTTGAGTGATCGTAATTCAAGAGCGACAATCTCCTCTGGATTGCTGATTCTGAAGATGCTTTGCGGAATTGGCCAGATAAAAAACTCATCAATGGCTTTTCGAACAACAATTGGTACTGCAACCTTTCCAGCTATAACAGGCAGGTTTCTCTCGGCGGTGAGCCAGGAGAGGCTGGAGTTGGTGAGGGATTTTCCGGTGTGGCTTATTGAAAGTAAATCAGGAGGCTGCAGCGGATTCAAATCGTTGAAGATGGCTTGTGATAGTTGCAGTTTCAGAGTCAGGGCCTCTCTGTTGTCAAGCTCTGAAGCATAATAGTGTTCATTGCCGCTTGTAACAGCTTTGTTCGCCCCGCTGCTACTTGCGGTGTTGCCGGAGCCACTGCCGGAGTTGCTTGCAGTGTCGGAGCTGCTGCTGCTGCCGGAATTGTTGCCTGCGGTGTTGCCGGAGCCACTACCAGAGTTGCTTGCAGTGTCGGAGCTGCTGCTGTTGCCGGAATTGTTGCCTGCGGTGTTGCCGGAGCCACTGCCGGAGTTGCTTGCAGTGTCGGAGCTGCTGCTGTTGCCGGAATCGTTGCCTGCGGTGTTGCCGGAGCCACTGTCGCTGTTGGTTTGGTTAGCAGGAGGGGTGGCATAAATGAAGCCTTTGCCCGATTCGCTTACTTTGAGTGGGCCATAGCTGCTGTAACTGGCATTGTAGTGCAGAAAGTCAGAAGCCAGACCACCCTTGATGGTGGAGTCAGGAGTGGCAGAATAGATCAGCCATCGAGCGGTTCCGGTCGTGGAGAGCAGTGCGTTGGCATTGTTTCTGAACTCCTTTCCTGCAAGAACGATGCTGTTACCGCTGGCAGCGCTTGCCTCAAGTGTTCCCGATGCGAGGGTTATGCCGGAGCCTGCCGTAAGACCGAAGTTCATGACGTTGATAGTGCCTGCACTGATATTGCGCAGGGTGATATCACCGCTTTCATTGAAGGTTTTGTCCGCTCCTTCGGAGAGTTCGATGGTTACACTACCATTTCCTGTATCGATAGAGCTTTCCGGGGCCATGGTGATGAGTGCAGGACCGGTTTCCCGGTTTGCATCTGTAACGCCGTTGGCTTGTGTGTCGTTGGCTACCAGTGTCAGATTGGAGTCATCGATGGTGATGCTCTCATTGAGCAGAATGCTTCGGCCTGCATACAGGAAGAGGTTTCCTGTATTGCCGAAAAGGTTGTCAGCAACGATGGCAGAGTTAATAATGATATCGTTATTGGCTTTCAGAATGACATCGTTGCCTGCATTGAGTAAAGAGGCTATCTGAAAAGGCGTAAAATAGTTGTCCATGCCGGGTGAGAAGGAGTAGGGCTGTTGCAGGGAGGTGGGTGAAAGAATGTCAACCCGCCCGGTTTTGTTTCGCCAGGCAAAGGAACTGACAATGAAACTGCCCTGCATGGTGCCCACGGTGAGAGGTATGATACCCCCTGAGCCAATCTGGTCATCTGTCTGGGAGCCGACAAAACTGTTGATTGTGCTGACTGTTCCAACCGTTCCTGAGAGTCCATCCCCCCATGTTACAGCACCGGCATTGAATGCCGATACATTGTCCCATAACGGGGAGGAGACGACATAATTGCCGTTTGGCAGCGCCGTTACTTTTCCAATCTGGTTGCCTCTTTTCGAACCGGTCAGACTGTTGCTACTGCTTATCACACCAACAGTGCCACCCTGTCCGTTTCCCCAGGTTACTGCTCCGGCGTTGGAACTTATGGTATTGTCGGCATTGACTTTGTCCCAATATTCCGAACTGACGACATAATTACCGTTCGAAAGAGGGGTGACCTTGTTTGACTTTTGGCTGTCAGAACCGATATAGTCATTTTTGGTTGACCCGACAAGGCTGTTGGTGGCGCTGATAATACCTGCCGTTCCGCCTGCTCCATTTCCCCAGGTTACGGCCCCTGCATCAGTTGCAGAACCATTGTCCCAAAAGGGAGATGTAACCACATAATTACCCTTTGCAAGAGCTGTCACGATAGTTCCTGCATTGTCATTGCTTGCTGAACCAATCAGGCTGTTGTCGATGCCTGCTTCTCCGACAGTGCCACCGACTCCATTCCCCCATGTTACCGCTCCGACATCGGTAACGACGCTTCCGTCGGGGTTTACCTTGTCCCAGTATTCTGAGCTGACGACATAATTGCCGTTGCTTAAAGCGGTTACTTTTGCTCCGACACCATCGTTTGTCGAAGAGCCCACCAGGCTGTTTGCGGAAGATATTTTTCCGATCAATCGCAAACCGCCAGTTGAGCCATCTCCCCACGTAGCCGCACCGACTCCATTGTTCCATTGTGGCGAGCCAACGACATAATTTCCATTAGTCAGAGCAGTTACGGTAGTGCCAATGCCATCGGTTGCGGTAGTGCCTGTCAGACTGTTACTTGCTGATAGTGTCCCGACCAATCTCTTTCCTCCCGTTGTTCCGTCACCCCACGTCACGGCGCCAGCGCCTTTGTTCCAATGCGGTGAGCTGACGACATAATTGCCGTTTGTCAAAGCAGTAACCTTGGTGCCAACATTATCATTGGCTGTTGAGCCTACCAGACTGTTGGCCGAACTTATCGTTCCAAACGTTCCGCCAAGGCCATCTCCCCAGGTAACTGCACCTGCATTGGCCACTGAGCCGTTGTCCCACAGCGGCGAGGAAACGACATAATTTCCGTTTGACAGTACTGTTACGTTTCCAATCTGGTTGCCTTTTTTAGAACCGACCAGGCTGTTGCTTGCACTGACCACTCCGACGGTTCCGCCAAGACCATTTCCCCATGTTACCGCGCCAGCATTGGTAATGACTGAATTGTCGGCATTGATCCTGTCCCAGTATCCTGAGCTTACAACGTAATTCCCGTTTGAAAGAGCTTTGACGTTATTGGCTTTCAGATTGTCAGAGCCGACGTAGTCATTTTTAGTCGAACCAATCAGGCTGTTTGAGGCGTTTATCGTTCCGGTTGTGCCGCCAGCACCATTTCCCCAGGTTACGGCCCCTGCATCGGCAGCCGATCCATTGTCCCATCCCCAGGTGGTCACGACATAATTGCCATTTGTCAGGGCGATTATGTTATTCGATTTTACATTGTCTGATCCTGCATAGTCATTTTTGCTCGAGCCAATCAGACTGTTGCTGTCGTTTACCACTCCAACTGTGCCGCCAAGACCATTTCCCCAGGTCACAGCCCCGACATCGGTCACGACACTCCTGTCAGGGTTTATTTTGTCCCAGTATCCTGTGCTGACAACATAATTGCCGTTCATTAAGGCGGTTATGCTGGTGCCGACACCATCGTTTGCCGTCGAGCCTACCAGACTGTTTGCGGCTGAGACGTTTCCACTGATACCTGTTGTGCCATCAATCCAGGTAACGGCGCCGACTCCTGCAAAATCATCGTTCGACCAGTTGCTTGTTGAGGTGACAGCATTGTTGTTGCCAATCAGGAGTTTCACTTGTTTGCCAACCTGGTCGTTGGCCGTCGAACCGGTCAGCATGGAAAGCAGGGTGCCATCGGGTTTATAGAGCCTTACAACACCTGCATCGGTGGCAACAAAATCATCCAGGGGGCTGGCAACGATAATATTGCCGTTTGGAAGCTCGACGATATTGCCTGAACCATGCTGGTCACCTTCAGAGGGGTTGGCATAAGACAAGGGAGTCAGAGAAAGTGGCTGGCTGGAGGCGTTTGCATCGACGGTGATATTTCGCGGGTCAAGCAGAAGGGATCCGTTGTTTCCGTTGGGGGAAGCAGTTACCACCTTTCCGATGAAAGAGAGAATCTCATGGCTTGATACCTCTACTTTACCTCCGTTACCACTGTTTGCCCCTCCTTTTGCCTCGATAGTGCCAGCAAAGGAGGTTGATTTATCCGACCAGAGCACCACTGTTCCTCCATTGCCGCTATCCAGAGCGCTGGCATTCACGCTGGTGCTTGATGATACCATGGTAGTGGCAGCATTGGCAAGATCACTCTGTCGTCCCTGCCAGCCACCGCCGATTCGGATTTGTCCTCCGCCGTTCATGCCGTTGGCTTGAATCAGGCTTCCGCAGAGGTACAACTCTGGTGCAGTGATGCTGATGTTGCCTCCTCTGCCCCAGGTGCCGTTTGCACTGAGTGTTCCGGAGAGGTAGAGGCTTTTGGCTGCGGTGATGCGGATAGTTCCCCCACTATCTCCATCGGCACTCATGAAGCTTGCTGCAGTTTGCTCTATGTTCCCGGAAGCATTGATGTTCAGGCTGCAACCAGCATTCCATTTTCCTGCATCGAGAAGGTTATTGATGCTGCTCTGGATCTCTGCAGCACGGAGTGTTCCGGTGTTGAGCATTGCGCCGGAGGCGGTTACGGAAATCTCTTTTCCTGCTTCAAGCGTGCCACTGTTGATAATGGTCGAGCTTTCCATGACGATGTTGCCGCTCTGTTCACTCATGTTTCCGGCACGAATCTTGCCGCTGTTGTTGACGACTGTGGCAAGGAGTGCGTCGGCGGCTGAAGTGCTCATGACCACAGTGCCGTTTTCACTCTCGATCACTCCGCTGTTCTTTATGCTGGCGTTATATGCTCCCTTGTCAACTTTGATCGCTACCATTCCGCATGGGTCAAAACCGAGGGTGATGCAATCACCGGCAGCCATTACAGCAGAGTCTCTGGTTGTGACAATGGTGCCCTGGTTCGATGCGCTGCCAGCGAGCAGGGCTATAAATCCGCCGCGCAGAAGAGCCTGGTTGACCACCGGGGCGGGAGCACCATCCCTGAAAAACGCATATTTCTCTGCCAGGAAGTCGCTCTCTTTGATCGAGAGGGTTGAGGCCACCATTCCGCCAACATTTACGCTTGCGCCAGGGGCAAACAATATTCCGGAAGGGTTTACCAGAAAAATCAGACCATTGGACGCAAGTGTGCCAAAGATGTTTGTGGGATCATTGCCCAAAACCCGGTTGAGAAGGGTAGAGTGGCTGTCGGGCTGGGTGATGTTGAGGAGTTCGTTTTTGGAGATACTGAAAGTGTTCCAGTCGATGATGGCTTTCCGGCTCTCCTGAACGATATGCATCTCTGTTGGAGACGTGGAGCTGATGGCAGCTTGTCCAGCAGTAACAATGCCTTCTGAGGGCAAGGCAAAAGCCCTGTTGAGTTCAGTTGTGACAATCAGGGAGAGCGTTGCAAGTGCCACTGCAATTTGCAATGTTATTGGCCCGCTCTTTCTTTTGATGAAATGAAGAAAGAGAATAGAGGCCCTTCTGGACTTCTGTCCGATAAGGTAACCAGCGCTCTTCATCGAGATGAGAGAATTTGTTCAGGTCAGACACTGCCTGAACAAAGAGTGAATTTCACCGGGATTGGTAGTTGGAAGAGTGCGTTTCTCCAACTGTCGAAAAGTTCGTGGTGAATAATTCTCTCTGCTGCAAAGGCAATAACTTGTCTCAGCCTGTTATCGTTACCATGGTACACCATACATGGTAACCCCTTTACGGGAGTACTTACATATTTTTTTGTTAAAATCTAAAAAATAAATAAAAAAAACATCTCACTTCAGGAGGCTGCATTTTTTGTCGTTACCGTTACTCTTTTGTATAACAACAGTTTGGCGTAAAGAGGTGCAGTGGAGGCCGGGAGCCTTTTTTTGAAATACCCCGAAACAGGTTATTTCAAAAAAAGGCTTTTCAGAAATGGCTCAGGCTCCAAAAATATTGCGGATTGATTGACGGTAGAGGTCGAGTCTTGTGCTTATTTCATCGAAATGATCGCCACCAAGCTTTTCCAGCAGTGCGTTTGCAATAACCGGAGCTACAACGGCCTCGGCCACCACTCCGGCAGCAGGGACGGCACAGGTGTCGCTGCGTTCGAAACGTGAAAGGGTGGGCTGCAGGGTTTCGATATCAAACGAGTGCAGGGGAGTGAGGAGCGAAGAGATAGGTTTCATTGCTGCCCGAAGGTGAATGGTCTGTCCGTTTGACATGCTTCCTTCGATTCCGCCAGCCCTGTTGGTTTTACGGCTTAGGCCTGACTCTCTGGAGAGCACGAATTCATCATGCACCTGTGACCCTGGCTTGCCGGAGTTTTCGAAAGCTGTTCCTATTTCCACGCCCTTTATGGCCTGAATGGAGATGATTGCTGCAGCCAGTGCGGCATCGAGACGACGGTCATGCTGTACATAGCTGCCGAAGCCGACAGGGAGGCCAGTGATGAAAATCTCGATAATACCGCCGAGTGTGTCGCCTTGTTCTTTGGCAAAATCAATGGCGGCAAGAGCTTCTGCTTCGGTTTTTTTGCCAAGCATGCGCACCGGCGAGAGGTCGGCTTGCCGTGCAACAGCTTCTGCCCCTTCGGTGAGGAGCCCGGCAAGCTGAATATCAACAGTGGGTTCTGCTGCTGCTCCTATGGCAGAGATATAGCTGCCGATTTCAATGCCGAGTGATTTGAGAAATATTCTTGAAATGGCTCCGGCGGCAACCCGTGCAGCGGTTTCACGTGCAGAAGAACGTTCTATGACGGGGCGGATGTCGTCAAAACCATATTTGATGCGTCCTGCCAGGTCGGCATGGCCTGGTCTCGGTATGGTGATTTTCGGAATCTCCATATCGGGTTTTTCAAACTGCGCCATGGTGGTTGTCCAGTTTTCCCAGTCACGGTTTTTTATGACCAGCGTGATTGGAGAACCGATGGTTTTGCCGAACCGTATGCCGGAGAGTATCTCCGCCTTGTCAGTTTCGATTTTCATTCGACCACCCCGACCGTGTCCCTGCTGGCGTCGGGCTAACTGGAGGTTGATCTCTTCAGGGGTTACGCTTATGCCTGCCGGCACGCCTTCCACTATTGCTGAAAGCGCAGGGCCGTGGGATTCTCCCGCTGTAATGTATCGTATCATGGCTTTAAACAGTAAAATGCCCGGCTGCTGCAAGGGTGCAGAGCCGGGCTTTTTAAAAATCTGGTCTTTTAATAAAGAGGCTCAGCGAAGTTTTTTCGCAGCTTCTTTTGCATAGTAGGTAAAGATAAGGTCACCGCCAGCACGTTTCATGCAGAGAAGTGATTCCATCATCACACGTTCTTCGTCAATCCATCCACGCTGGGCTGCAGCCTTGACCATGGAGTATTCACCGGATACATGGTAGATCGCCACCGGAACATCAAAGCGTTCCTTGGTGCGACGGACGATGTCAAGATAGGCAAGGCCGGGTTTTACCATAACGATATCGGCGCCTTCCATGATGTCGAGTTCGATCTCTTTCATGGCCTCGTCGGTATTGGCCGGGTTCATCTGGTAGGTTGTCTTGTCACCGAACTGGGGCGCTGAGTGGAGTGCATCACGGAAGGGACCGTAGAAACTCGATGCGTATTTGGCGGCGTAGGAGAGAATACCGATATCGGAGTATCCTGCGTCGTCAAGCGATTCGCGTATGGCGCCGATACGACCGTCCATCATGTCACTTGGGGAGACAAAGTCAGCTCCGGCGTTGGCGTGTGAAATTGCCATTTTACAGAGAACCTCAACGGTTTCGTCATTGAGAATAATACCGTCTTTTACCAGACCGTCATGGCCGAAAGGAGTGAATGGGTCAAGTGCGACGTCGGTCATGATGCAGAGGTCGGGGAGCTTTGCCTTGATGGCGCGGATAGCTTCCTGGATAATGCCTTTATCGTTAAAGGATTCGCTGCCATCTTCGGTTTTCTGTTCCGGAATACCGAAAAGGTCGATAGACTGGATTCCGAGATCCCACAGCTCCTTGCACTCTTTCACTGCATTGTCGATGGAGTAGCGGAAGCTGCCGGGCATTGAGGATACCTCTTCAACGACATTGGTTCCGGGACAGACAAACAGGGGAAACACAAGATCGTTGACTGTCAGGGTGTTTTCCTGTACAAGGTTTCTGATTGCGGCAGTTCTGCGAAGCCTTCTGGGACGGTTGACAATATTGAGTAAATCAAGCTGGCTCATGGTTGGCGGCAAATTAAGATTTTAAAAGCCAAAAATACGAAAATCCGGGAACATCGCGAAGTGCCGGAAGGCAAAAACATTGAGAGAAAACACACTCTCTTGCCGTGAGATCAAGGGGTACCGGTTTTTTAACCATGAAAAGGAAGAGGGCTGTGAGTTGCGAAGCAGACGATTCGTTATATTGCCAAAAAAAAGAGATGTTTTTCAACTAACCTTTGAAACAAGAGGAGGCTGGCATGGGTCTTTTCGAACGGTTTTTTGCGAAGGAGTCGAATGAACGCGAAAAAGTTCGCCCGGAGATGGAGAAGCCTGATATAAAGAGATTGTTTGAGGAGATTTCAGTATGGAGTATTGGCAAAAGGTTCATCGATATTGATCCGAAATATTCTGAAGTCATCCGAAATATGCCGGCAGGTGAAGGTTCCAGCATGAGGTTGTCAAGAGTGCCTGGTACGATATCGGTAAGCGGAGAGCAGCCGAAGGTGCTGGGTTATCCAGGCTCGCTTGAATTCAACATGCCAGCACTTGCCTCTCTCTCCGGAACAGCAAGAGTGCTGGTTGATCTGGGCTACAGCGGTGTTGAAAGGGAAGCTGCAGCAATAAGGGATGGTATCATGAACCGCCGTTTCAAGCTTCGGATTACCTCTCTTGCAGAGCAGTCATATCCTCTTGTGCGCTTGCAGGTTGGCTTTTTTAACGGGTTGCAGGAGCCTCTTTTTCTTGAGGTTCTTTCGGATATCCTCGACCGGAATGTCCAGGATTTCTACAGCAGCCTTGTCCAGAGTGGTCGGTACGAGATTTCGCTTCATGTCCAGCGGAACTATCTTGCTTCGGTTTTTCACACCATTTCCGACAGGGAACTGAACGATATCGCCAATGGTCTTGCTGCGATGGTTGCTCACCTGAAGAAAATCACTCCTTCAGGATGGAATATGGCAGCAGCCGTCCGGTTATTCGAACGGCGCCATCCGCTTGGCGAAGGAATGCTACCTTAGAAAGCTCATCAGGATGCCAGCCACAATGGCTGAACCGATCATTCCTGCAGCATTCGGTGCCATGGCATGTTTGAGCA
>SZXY01000208.1 GCA_005843805.1 Chlorobium sp. | reverse complement strand
GGGCTCAGGGTTGCTTCCGCAGCCAGCGCTTTGAGCAGGGGTTTTTGACCCGCAGCCAGCTCTTTCTCCATTCCGGCAAAATTGCTCTCCTCTTCGTCAAGCATCTTTTTCAGGCCAGCGTCAATGTCGGAGTTCTGGATCTCTTCATTCATGCTTGTCTCAAAGATGGCATAGGAGAACCTCTGGACGTAGTAGGGGTAGCCAGCGGTTCGTTCTGCTATCTCCCTTGCGATTTCAATGGGGCACTCTTTGCCGCCAGCTTTAAACTGCATCATGATAAACTCTGCGGCTTGCTCTTTGGGAAGCGGTGGCAGTTCAAGGTTGATGCCGCTTTTGTAGAAGGGGCGATTGTTCTGGTTGAACATGTCAGACAAGAGTCGCCGTTTGCTGCCGAGAAAAAAGTAGGAGCAGTTGGATTGGTGCTGAATATGTTTTCGAAGGAGCGCCTCTATTTTTTCGCCATCCCGAAAGCCGACAATCTCCTGGAACTCGTCGATGACGATATTGAATTGATCGGTTTTGTCCTGAAGGAGTTTGTCAAAAGAGATCAGCGTCTCTTCAAGCAGTGCAATGCCACTCTTTTGCGAGACAGGCTGCACCGTCATGGAGATGCCCCCGGTAGCCGAAGGGTCGGGAGAAAAGACCGGGCGCCAGTTCTTGAGTATGCCCATCACTTTTCTGAGCAGCGGTTCTTTTTGGGAGGCGAAGCTGTAGATGCCACGTGCAATCATCTCTGCTACCCCTTCGCCGCTCGATGCATCGGAGATGTCAATATAAATTGCGATGAATCCCTGCTTTTCAAGTTCGTGCTGAACCCTTTTTACAAGGGAGGTTTTACCGTAACGCCTTGGAGAGTGGAGGACGACGTTGGCATGTGATTGTGCATGAGAGAGCAGCTCTTCAAACTCTTTCTCTCTACCGCAGAACGGCGCATCAATGGGCAGTACCTTGAGGTAAAATGGATTCTTTGCCATATCATTTTGTTATCTGATTATCATGCGATCATTATCATTCGATGATAATAATGATCGTTTCCAGGAATGTCAAGCGAATTGGCAAAAAAACCTTGCGGATAGTGAAAAAGCCGGCTTGGTAAAGTTCCCACAGAATTGTAAATTTGCGCCAGATTGACTGGTGAGTCTGAGCGGCGCCCTGTTTGATTTCAAGGCAGACAATAACCATGATCGTGCATTGAATAACCTCTTTCACAGGAGTTTTCATGTCTGTTCTTTCCATCTCAATCTCAATGCCGGGTTTTGTCAACGTCCAACCCAACGGATATGGATTTTTTTTCCGTTCTCTACTACCGGGTTAAAAAAGTCTGGAAAGCGGTTCGCCTCTATCTGGTTATTGCTGGCCCTGGCCTTGTTGTAATGATTGCTGATAATGATGCTGGTGGTATCACCACCTACGCGGCTACTGGAGCCAAGTATGGGTATCATCTCATCTGGTTTTTGCTGCTTCTTATTCCCGTTGCCTATTATGTTCAGGAGATGACCGTGCGACTTGGTGCGGTGACCAAGCGCGGCCATGCTGAGGCGATTTTTGAAAGTTTTGGCGCCTTCTGGGGGTGGTTCTCTCTGCTTGATCTCATGATTGTGGACTGGCTGACGCTGGTGACCGAGTTTGTCGGCATGACTGCGGCGTTAAGCATTTTCGGCGTTCCGGCCTGGCTTACGGTTGTGCTGGTGGTGCTGCTGATGAGTATCATTGTGCTGAACGGCCGATACTGGACCTGGGAAAAGATTGCCCTGGGATTTTGTCTTCTGAACCTGATCTATATCCCGGCGGCATTTATGGTCAATCCCTCAATGGCCGATATTGCCGCTCAGGGGTTGATTCCCAATCTTCCCGGCGGGCTCAATAATGAGCTTTTCTTTTTGCTGATGGCCAATATCGGTACCACCATTGCGCCGTGGATGCTCTTTTTCCAGCAAAGCTCGGTTGTTGACAAGGGGTTGCAGGAGAAGGACATCAAGATGGGCAAGATCGATACCTTTATCGGCTCGATCATCACCGTTGCCATTGCGATTTTCATTGTCATTGTCACCGGCACCCTGCTGCATGGTGCGCCCATCGACGATGCTGCCACTGCTGCCCGGCTGCTGATGAAAACGAACCACTATGTTGGCGCTTTCATGGCCATCGGTTTGTTTGATGCTGGTCTGCTTGGGGCCATCTGTATATCACTGGCAAGTTCCTGGGCCTTTGGTGAAATTTTCGGTTGGGCACACTCGCTCAACACCAAGGTGAAGGAAGCGCCCTGGTTCTATATCTCGTTTTTCTTCACTCTGGCCACAGCCGGTGTCGTGCCCCTCATACCGGGTGCTCCGCTCGTTATCATCACCCTCTTTGTCCAGGTAGTTGCAGTTACCCTTTTGCCGGCAGCGCTGGTCTTTCTGATTTTGCTTTTGAACGATAAAAAGACAATGGGGGAGTATGCCAATACGCCATTGCAGAATATTGTCAGCACCATTATCGTTGTGGCAATTATTATCCTTTCGACGCTCTATGGTGTCAGCGCGCTTTTTCCTAATATGTTCAACTAATTGAGGACTTCTGGTCATGAGAGCAGTGAAGCAGTTTTTGAGCAAGATTCGCGAGATCAACCTGCGCTATGCCAAACCCCAGGTAGAAATGTCGCGAGCCGTGAGTTTTTCCCTGGCGGTATTGCGGATTTATCTCTTTCTGCTTGTGGTGTTGATGATCTACAAATTCATCACGGTTATCAAGGTTATATAAAACGGGAAGACCAATGGTTACAGTACTGGATCGTGAATTTTTTCTTACCGAGATTGTCGGGCGCCGTATCTATCTGATGTCGCGCTCGATTGGCAAACTCAAGGATCTTGTCATACAGGAAAATGCCGGTAAAATTCCGGAAGTAACTCATCTGCTGGTTCAGCGTCCTTATGGTGATCCGCACCTCCTTATCCCGTGGGAGATGATTGCCCTGATTTCAAACACCGAGATTGTTGCGGAAATCACCAGTGCAGAAGGCTATGAGCTGAACCCGCTTGATAACCACATTTTTCTGAAGGATTATATTCTCGACAAGAAAATTCTCGATATGGACGGCCATGAGGTGGAGGTGGTCTATGATGTCAAGCTGTTGTTTCAGAATGAAAGGCTTTTTGTCACGGAGGTGGATTTCAACCGCTTTAGAATTCTCCGCCGGATGGGGTTTAAAAATCTTGCAAATTACCTTGCACGTTACAAGGAGGGTTCCAGTATCTCCTGGCTCTATGTCCAGCCGTTGCCGGAAACCATAGGGAGCTTTGAGGGTAATGTGAAGCTCAACGTGCTCAAGGAGAACATCAACGACATTCATCCGGTCGATCTTGCCGATATTCTCGAAGAGCTTGAGGGAAACCAGCGCATGGCGGTATTCAATGAGCTTGAGCCGGAGCTCGCTTCAGATACTCTGGAGGAGGTGGAGCCGAGGGTTCAGCGCGAACTTATCCGTTCGATGCAGAAAGAGCGTGCGGCTGAATTGATCAACGAGATGAGCCCTGCGCAGGTTGCTGAAATACTCTCCGTATTGCCAGCTTCCGAAGCCGATGAGATTATCGAGTATGTCGATGATGAGAGCAAGCAGCGGGTACAGCAGATCATCGATCAGAACGATGAGAATA
>SZXY01000042.1 GCA_005843805.1 Chlorobium sp. | reverse complement strand
CAAATGCGGAGTTGTTTTTGAAGAGGATTTGCGCTACCAGCCCGGTTTTAACTGATGAGAGGAGCTGTACCGTATAGGATGTGATGGATTTCCGCATTGTTTCAAGAGTTTTGGTTGCCATTGATTTCAATAGAGCTGCTTTTTGACGCAGCCTCCGCTTTATCCTGAAGGGAGATGTTGCAAGTTATAAAGCTTTCGCGAAAAAATCAGGCGCCAAGTCCTGAAATCCGGAACTGCTGGCCTCTGGAAAAAAGGGATGAAACAAAAAAAGCACGGGAATGCCATGCTTTTTTTGCGGTGTGTGGGGGGAAGTGGGCGATAGTGGATTCGAACCACTGACCTCTACAGTGTCAATGTAGCGCTCTAACCAACTGAGCTAATCGCCCTGACTTGAAAGGGTGTAAATATAGACTTTCCTTTATAAAATGCAATGGGTAAACGACCCTCAATTGCTATTTTATGCGGTTTTTTTCTTTTTACTGCCGTTGGCGGAGTATTCCGGGGCGGCTTTGTTCTCTATGGTCTCTGCCGTAATGACGCATTTATGAATATTTTTCATCGAAGGCAGATCGAACATGATATCGATCATGACGTTTTCAAGCACCGAACGCAGGGCACGGGCTCCTGTTCCTCGGTCAATGGCGATGTTGACTACCTTGTCAAGTGCCTCTTCGGTGAATTCAAGCTCTACTCCATCCATTTCAAAGAGCTTCTTGTACTGCTTGGTAATGGCGTTTTTGGGCTCGACAAGAATGTTGCGCAACGCTTTTTCGTCAAGCAGGTCGAGGGTGGAGATAACGGGCAATCGTCCGATGAATTCGGGGATAAGGCCATACTCGTGCAAGTCGTCCTGGGTGACATAGCGGAGTATTTCGGGGTCGTAGCCAGTCTGCTTGCTCTTGACCTTGGAGCCAAAACCCATCGATGATTTTGAGACTCTTTTGGCGATGAGCCGGTCGAGTCCTTCGAAGGCGCCGCCGCAGATGAAGAGAATGTTTTTGGTGTTGATGTTGATCAACTGCTGTTCGGGGTGTTTACGGCCCCCTTTGGGTGGAACGCCGACAACCGCGCCTTCGAGAATTTTCAGGAGGGCCTGCTGGACGCCCTCTCCGGAAACGTCACGAGTGATGGAGACGTTGGCGGATTTGCGGGCAATTTTATCGATTTCGTCAACATAAATAATTCCGCGCTCGGTCCGTTCAAGATTAAAGTCTGAAGCATGAAGCAGACGGGCAAGAATGGTTTCGACGTCGTCGCCTACATATCCCGCTTCAGTGAGCGAGGTTGCATCAACGATGGAAAAAGGTACTTCGAGTAAGTTGGCAAGCGTCTGGGCAAGCAGGGTTTTTCCTGTGCCGGTTGGTCCAATAAGGAGAATATTGCTTTTTTCAATAACGACATCATCGTGCTCGCGCAACCACTCTTGTGATTCAATTCTTTTGTAGTGATTGTATACCGCTACCGAAAGAGATTTCTTGGCAAGCTCCTGACCGACAACATACTGGTCAAGGGAGTCCATGATGGCTTTGGGACTCACAAGACGTGGCTGAAAAGGCTTCTCCTCTACCCGTTGCTCGGGCTGCTGAATGGCGCTAAGCTCCTTGCGGAGGATCTCATAGGATGTTCTTATGCAACGGTCACAGATGAATGCTCTCGGTCCAGCAACCATACTGGTCGCCTCCTGGGCGCTTCTGCCGCAAAATGAGCAATGTACCTCACCACTTCCGCTGCCGTCATTGGTCGTTCTGGTTTTTCCTTTTCCTGGTTCTCTTTCTCTTGTCATGAAACTATGATGCCTGCGGCAAATTAATAAGACTGTTCTTTAAAATCCCATATTGGCCAGACTGTCCAGCAGGTGCTGAATGGTCATGCTCAGCTTGGGATGACCAGCTTCGAAGTGATCGACGGCCTCGGTCAGACGCTCCATGAGAGGTTCATCTTCCTCGACAGTGCTGCCTTTATCAGCAAGGAGGTTCTGTATATCCTCCCTGAGGTTTGAAAGAACCACACCCGTGGTTTCATCAATGGAATCAACCTGTTCAAGCTCCTGATGAAGCGTTTCGAGCAGTTCCCTGAGTTTTTGCTGTTCCATATTCCACGCCCTTGTTAAAAAAGCTTGATAGTAGAGTAACCGCTATAACACATAAAACTCCGCAATCGTTTAAGGCAGACTGGATGAGCCCATCAAAAAACGATCACATTCACGTGCGGCTGAACGACCTTCAGCTATAGCCCAAACCACAAGACTCTGACCACGACGTGCATCGCCAGCAGCAAAAATCTGTTCGCGATTGGTCATAAAGGTTTTCTCTGTGGCTCTGATGTTTGAACGTTCGTCACGGGCAACCTGCAGTTGCTGCAAAAGATGCTCTTCAGGGCCAATAAAGCCCATGGCAAGCAACACCAGCTCAGAGGGAATAATCTGCTCAGTACCTGCAACAGGCTGGGGCACAAAACGTCCATCTTCCTTGACCCACTCGACCCTCGAAACTTCAACGGCCTTGAGCGATCCTGCATCATCAGCAAGAAACTTTTTGGTCATCATTGAATACTTTCTTGGATCTTCTCCCTGCACATCGGCAGCTTCCTCCTGACCGTAATCGACCTTGAAGGTTCTGGGCCATTCGGGCCAGGGATTATCCGGCTGGCGTTCTATGGGCGGTTTCGGCATGATTTCAAGCTGTATGACACTTTTGCATCCCTGACGGAGTGAAGTGGCCACGCAGTCGGTACCGGTATCGCCGCCACCAATGACTATAACATTTTTTCCGACGGCTGTAAGAGAGGGCGCACTGCCATCAAGCAGCGCTTTGGTGCTGGAACGCAAAAAATCCATGGCATAATGGATGCCGGGAAATTCACGTCCTTCGGCAGCAAGGTCGCGGGGCTTTGTCGCACCAGTACAGAGCACAACGGCATCAAACTCCTCGAGCAGCTTGTCTGCAGGATAGTCAACACCAACTTCGGTACTCTCCATAAAGGTGATCCCCTCTTCCTTCATCAGATCTATGCGACGCTGCACTATCTGCACCTTGTCGAGCTTCATGTTCGGAATACCGTACATCATGAGCCCCCCGATACGGTCATCGCGCTCAAAGACAGTCACGCTGTGGCCAGCCTTGTTGAGCTGATCAGCGCAGGCAAGCCCCGAAGGACCCGATCCCACAACTGCCACCCTTTTGGCCGTTCTGAATGCAATTGTTTTCGGCTCTACCCACCCTTCCCGAAACGCATGCTCGATGATCGAGCACTCGATGTTCTTGATGGTAACCGGCGGCTCGATAATGCCAAGCACACAGGAACCTTCACATGGGGCAGGACAGACCCTTCCGGTAAATTCCGGAAAATTGTTGGTTTTCATCAGTCGGTCATAAGCCTCATGCCAGAAGCCGTTGTAGACATAATCATTCCACTCGGGAATGAGATTGTGAATCGGACAACCACTTGTCATCCCGCTCAACATGAAGCCGGTATGGCAATAGGGGGTGCCGCAATCCATACATCTGGCTCCCTGCTTCTGAAGCTCTGCCGCCGGCATCTCCTTGTGAAACTCCTGAAAGTCCTTTATCCTTTCCAGAGACTCCCTGTCGGCAGGCAACGCTCTCTGGTACTCCATAAAACCTTTAACTTTGCCCATATCAATGATTTAATCTTTTCCGTACCGGGCTGAACCGCCCTCTTCCGGAGTTAATTACCTGAAACACGCGCAGGGTCATGAATATTTTTTTCAAATGCCGCCATAACTGCGTCATCACCACTTAACCCTAAAGCCTCAACCTCTTTCATGGCT
This sequence comes from Chlorobium sp., assembly GCA_005843805.1. Taxonomy (GTDB): domain Bacteria; phylum Bacteroidota; class Chlorobiia; order Chlorobiales; family Chlorobiaceae; genus Chlorobium. The sequence goes on along the minus strand of SZXY01000042.1, from coordinate 20,853 downwards.
TCGAGAGCACGACGGTAATCTTGCGGCATGACTTTGACAAAACAACGACGAAGAGCCTCCCGATCATCGAGAATGGACTGACCAAGGAAACTGCCGGTATACTCGACATGCCTTTCGATCAATGACTGAAGATTAGCAATCTCCATCGGATCTTCAACCGAAGAAAGATCGACCATCTCATGGTTACATCTTTCACTGAAGGTGCCATCCACATCAAAAACATAGGCTACACCACCCGACATGCCAGCCGCAAAGTTTCGTCCGGTTTTGCCGAGAATAATAACTGTTCCGCCAGTCATGTATTCGCAACCATGGTCGCCTATCGCTTCGACAACAGCACTCAGGCCACTGTTGCGAACACAAAAGCGCTCTCCGGCCATCCCACTGACAAAAGCTTCGCCGGAAGTTGCACCATAAAAAGCAACGTTACCGATGATGATATTCTCTTCCGGAACAAAAGAGGAACCCTTTGATGGGTAGACAATGATACGACCACCGGAAAGACCCTTGCCGACATAGTCGTTGGCATCGCCTTCAAGTTCGAGTGTCATGCCTCTGGGAATAAATGCTCCAAAACTCTGACCGGCTGAACCAGTAAATTTCAGATGAATGGTGTCATCCGGCAACCCGGCGGAACCATAGGCTTTGGTCACCTCATAGCCCACAATGGTCCCGACTACCCTGTTGGTATTATGGATCGGAAGTGTGCTGAATACCTTTTCCTTTCTTTTAATGGCCGATTCGCAGATGGAAAGAAGAAGGGTACGATCAAGACTGTCATCAAGACCATGTTCCTGGGCAATGGTACAGTAACGTGGCTCATGCTCACCAACCTCCGCCTGGTGAAGAATCTTGGAGAGATCGATTCCCTGAGCTTTCCAGTGATCGACAGTTTTGTGCATGCTGAGCAGTTCGGTACGTCCGACAAGTTCGTTGAGGTTGCGCACACCGATACGAGCCATATACTCCCTGACACCCTCTGCGAGGAATCGCATGAAGTTTTCAACATGCTCCGGCTTTCCCTTGAAATGCTTGCGAAGTTCCGGGTTCTGGGTGGCAACACCGACCGGACAGGAGTCGTCCTGACAGCAGCGCATCATGATACACCCCATAACCACAAGGGTGGTTGTGGCAAAACCAAACTCTTCAGCGCCAAGCATGGCTGCAATAACGATATCCCGCGCGGTTTTCAACTGACCGTCAGTCTCGACAACAATACGGCTGCGCAGGTTGTTGAGCATCAGTGTCTGATGAGCCTCCGCCAAACCAAGCTCCCACGGCATTCCGGCATGCATGATGCTCGAAACAGGCGATGCGCCGGTTCCGCCATCATGGCCACTGATAAGGACAACATCGGCATGAGCCTTGGCAACTCCGGCAGCAATTGTACCAACACCTACGGTTGAGACAAGCTTGACGTTGATACGGGCCTCTGGATTGGCATTTTTAAGATCATGGATCAACTGGGCCAGATCCTCGATTGAATAGATATCATGATGGGGCGGCGGCGAAATCAGACCGACACCAGGCGTTGAATGACGCACTTTGGCTACCCAGGGATAGACTTTGGAGCCAGGAAGCTGTCCGCCTTCACCAGGTTTTGCGCCCTGTGCCATCTTGATCTGGATTTCATTGGCACTGGCAAGATATTCACTTGTAACACCAAAGCGTCCTGAAGCAACCTGTTTGATGGCCGACATTCTTGAATCGCCATTGGCATCCTTTTTAAAACGGGCCGGGTCTTCGCCGCCCTCTCCTGTATTGCTCCTGCCTCCAAGCCTGTTCATGGCAATGGCAAGGGTTTCATGAGCCTCCTGGCTGATGGAACCATAAGACATGGCACCAGTCTTGAACCGTTTAAAAATCTCTTCCACCGGTTCTACCTCTTCGAGCGGCACACCATGCTTGCTGAACTTTATGTCCATCAAACCACGAATAGTGCAGAGATGCTGGCTCTGGTCGTCAATGAGGTTCTCGTATTTTTTGAATAAATCATAGTTGCCGGTTCTGCAGGAGTGCTGCAGAAAATGAATTGCCTCGGGACTGAAAAGATGATATTCGCCTGAATGACGCCATTTTCTTTCACCGCCAGCCTCAAGACCACGGTTAACCTTGTTGCCAGTAGGAGGAAAAACTGTTTCGTGGCGACGGCGTACCTCTTCGGCCACTGTATCGAGACCAATACCTTCAATTCTGGTTGGAGTGCGGGTGAAATAGGCATCGACAAGCTGGGTATTGAGGCCAACAGCCTCGAAAATCTGCGCACCACGGTAGCTCTGTATGGTGGATATACCCATTTTGGCCATGGTCTTTACCACACCCTTGACGGCTGCCTTGACATAATTCTTGACGGCGACTTTCTCGTCCAGCTTGATATGACCCACAGAAACCAGCGAACGGATGGTTTCAAACGCCATATAGGGGTTGACTGCACCAGCACCATAACTGATGAGCATGGCAAAATGATGCACGGCCCTCGGCTCGGCAGATTCAAGCACCAGACCTATTTGTGTTCTTATACCGGCATTGATAAGGAAGTTGTGCAGACCGGAAACGGCAAGCAACGATGGAATCGGTGCACGGTCTTTTTCGATCTCACCCTTGTCGGAAAGGATAATGATATTGACGCCTTTGCTGGCAGCCTGTTCGGACTGGCGGTAAAGGTCCTGCATGGCAGATTCAATACCTTTGCCACCACGGGCAACATCGTAAAAAATTGGTAAAGTCACGGCACGGAAACCGGGTTTGTCGATTCCGCGAATCTTTTCAAGCGCCTGGTTGGTCAGTACCGGATGGGGCAACCTGATCCGGCGGCAGTTAATCTCTTCGGGTTCAAGCAGGTTCCCTTCGGTACCGAGCATGACCGTTGTGGAGGTAATAAGCTCCTCCCTGAGCGAATCAATAGGAGGGTTGGTTACCTGGGCAAAAAGCTGCTTGAAATAATCGAACAGCGGCTTGGGTTTGTTGGAAAGCGCTGCAAGCGGGGTATCGTTACCCATTGATCCGACAAGTTCAACCCCTTTTTCACTCATGATCTTTATCTGCAGAGAGATATCCTCCTGAGTGTAACCGAAAACTTTCTGGCGAGCTGTCAGACTGTATTTATCCTCATCGGGATTTTTCATCTGGGGATGATCGGCCAGTGAGTCAAGATCAATAATGTTCCGCTCAATCCATTCGCCGTAAGGTTGTTCTTCGGCAATGGTTTTCTTGATCTCTTCATCGGAAATAATGCGACCCTGTGCTGTATCGACAAGAAACATGCGACCCGGCTGCAGACGATCCTTTTTGAGAATCCTCTCCGGTGCTATATCGAGCACACCAACCTCGGATGCCATGATGACAAGGTCATCCTTTGTAATATAGTAGCGTGATGGCCGGAGCCCGTTGCGGTCGAGCACCGCGCCAATCTGCACGCCATCGGTAAAGGTGACTGAGGCTGGCCCGTCCCACGGTTCCATGAGACAACTGTGATACTCGTAAAAAGCTTTTTTCTCCTTCGACATGGCGCTGTTACCCATCCACGGTTCAGGAATGATCATCATGGCAGCATGAGCCATGGAACGCCCTGAAAGTACAAGAAACTCAAAGGCATTGTCGAGAATGGCCGAATCACTGCCATCCTCCAGAATAACCGGTTTTATATCCTCAAGCGCATCGCCGAAAACTTTGGACTGAACATTTTTCTCTCTCGCCTTCATCCAGTTGACGTTACCCTTGAGCGTATTGATTTCGCCGTTATGACTGAGATAGCGGTAAGGATGCGCCCTGTCCCAGCTCGGGAAAGTATTGGTACTGAATCGGGAGTGCACCATGGCAATGGCACTTTCCATGTCAGGATCGTGCAGTTCGGGATAAAAGAGCCCTACCTGCTCCGGCAGAAGCATCCCCTTATAAACAATGGTTCTGCCGGAAAGACTTGAAATATAGAAATAGCTGCTGCCAAGTAGACCTGCGGTATATTTTACCCGTTTGGTGATGCGGCGGCGAATGATATAGAGCTTTCTTTCGAATTCAAGTTCCGAAGTGGTATCCTTGCCCCAGCCAACAAAAAGCTGTTTGACAACAGGCTCTCCGGATAGAGCGGTATCACCGAGAGAGTCATTGCAGGTCGGTACCTTCCTGAAACCAAGAAACTTCTGCCCCTCGGCCTGGATCATCAGGCGACAGATATCCTCGATAGCACGTCGCTGGGAGATATCCGGCGGCAGAAAAAGCATCCCCACGCCGTACTGCTTTTCTGGCGGAAGCTCAATATTGCGTTCCGCACAAGCCTTTCGCAGAAACTTGTCGGGAACCTGAAGAAGAATTCCTGCTCCGTCACCGGTATTTTTTTCGCATCCGCATGCTCCGCGATGTTTCAGGTGTTCATTGATGAGCAAACCCTGCTCTACGATTTCATGTGACTTGACACCTTTTATATGGGCAACAAACCCTACACCACAGGCATCATGCTCAAACTGAGGATCATAGAGACCCGATTTTAACGTAACATTCATATTTTCAGGCACAACTTTTCAAAAAATTTCAAAAAAAAGCGACCGGCAATTATAACGTGCAGAATATAAACGTTTTTTAATAAAATATTCTACCGCCCCGCCAATCCGCTCTCCAACTATGCTTTTGCCTGGCTGGCAACTGCATTGACAGCCTTTTTGACGGCATCCTGATCGCCGAGGTAATAACTTCTCAAGGCTTTTAGATTGTCATCAAGCTCATAAACCAAAGGAATACCGGTTGGAATATTGACGCCGACAATATCCTCTTCGGAAATGTTGTCGAGATATTTGACCAGCGCACGCAGGGAGTTGCCGTGAGCCGCAATAATAACATTCTTGCCTTTACGGATTTCAGGGGCTATCGTTTCATGCCAGATCGGCAAGAATCTCTCCACGGTATCCTTTAGACACTCACCAAGCGGAATCTCCGACTCAGCCAGATCGGCATAGCGACGATCAGAACCTGGATAACGCTCATCACTTTTCTCGAGCTGGGGCGGAGGGGTGTCGTAGCTTCTGCGCCAGACAAGTACCTGCTCCTCACCATACTTCTGCGAAGTCTCCGACTTGTTCAGTCCCTGCAAGGCGCCATAATGACGCTCGTTGAGTCTCCAGCTCTTGTAAACCGGAATCCACATCAAATCCATTACATCAAGTACACTCCACAATGTCCTGATAGCACGCTTCAAAACAGAGGTATAGGCAACATCAAAGACAAATCCCTCCTCCTTGAGCAGTTTACCGGCATTGGCAGCCTCTTTTCTGCCCTGATCGGTCAGGTCAATATCGTACCATCCTGTAAAACGGTTATCAAGGTTCCACTGACTTTCTCCATGCCGCAACAAGACCAGTTTTATCATTTCGTCCCCCTTTTTCAGGATGTTATTTGTTTCGGAAATCTTCCTTTTCCGGTTGGTTGGCCAGCAATTTAATATTCTCTGCACCTTTTCTCAAACTTCATAAGCTCCCAGGCACTAAAGTTTACCAAAGAATGCGCCGGATAGGAGTAAACATCGGGTTTTTCGAAGAATTGTCTGTAGATTTATAAATCGAAATATGATATCTTAAGTAATTTTTCTCGAAGGGTGACAACGGCTTTGCCGGGTTCTCTTTCCTCAGTGGTCAAGATGATCTGTAAATGCTCCTTATACTGTAAAAAAAACAATGAACGTAGACAATTTCAGGTTACAATTAGGCGGTAAAGAGTATGTGCCCATCATTATCGGAGGCATGGGAGTCAATATTTCAACAACCGAACTTGCTCTTGCTGCTGAAAAACTCGGCGGAATAGGCCATATTTCCGACGCCTTGATCACCTATGTCTGCGACAGGATACTCAATACCAATTTTGTAAGCCGGAAAAGAAAAAAGTACGCACAATACAGCGGCAATCCCGATAAATCAGAGGTACTGTTTGACCTTGAAGAGGTAGCTGAAGCTCAAAAAAAATATATCGAGCACACCATCTCTCAAAAAACCGGCAAAGGAGCGATTTTTCTGAACTGCATGGAAAAACTCACCATGAACAGCGGTATCGAAACGCTGAGGGTGCGACTTCGTGCGGCAATGGATGCCGGTATTGACGGACTCACCCTTGCGGCGGGGCTGAATCTCAGAACACTTGATCTTATTCAGGATCACCCGAGATTCCGCGATGTCAAGATAGGCATTATCATCTCCTCCGTCAGGGCGCTTGCCATTTTTCTGAAACGGGCTGTTCGCCTTGAACGGCTCCCCGACTATATCATTGTCGAAGGCCCTCTTGCCGGTGGTCATCTCGGCTTCGGACCGGAAGACTGGAAAACTTTCGACCTCAAGACCATTTTCACCGAAGTAATCAGTTTCCTGAAAAAAGAGCAACTGAACATTCCGGTCATTCCTGCAGGAGGAATCTTTACAGGTACCGATGCTGTCGATTATCTGCAGATGGGTGCCGCAGGCGTTCAGGTTGCAACCCGCTTTACCATCTCCAAAGAGGCAGGTCTGCCTTCCGAGGTCAAGCAACACTATCTCAATGCACGCGAGGAAGATATCGTCGTCAACATGGCCTCCACCACCGGTTATCCCATGCGGATGCTCATCCAGTCGCCAACCCTGCGCTACGCCATAAGACCAAACTGCGAGGGACTCGGCTATCTGCTTGAAAACGGCGGAAAATGCACTTATATCGACGCCTATTACAACGCCCTTGCAGAAAGGAATCCGGGTGCCCCGATTGTTGTCAAGGAGAAAACATGCCTTTGTACCGGCATGGCCAATTACGACTGCTGGACATGTGGCCACACCACCTACCGCCTCAAGGAGACAACAAACCGTCTTGCAAACGGAAAATGGCAACTGCCGAAAGCTGAGGATATCTTCCATGACTATCAGTTCAGCAGCGACCACTCCATCAGGCTACCGGAACCTGAAACCATTTGATACAATGGAGAATGGCGGCAGGAAAAACAATCATCTCAACCTCAGAAATGCTTTTCTGAGGGGCTGAAAACAGTTATAACATACTGCCGGTATGAAAAAGAAGGTAACCTCATTCCTCTATGCCGCACTTCTGGCGGCAATACTCCTGACAATTGTCTTTATTGTCAACCTGATCAGCGCCGTTGCCGGGCTTCTCGGCATGCTGCACCCTTACGCAGGAGCCGTTTTCATTCTCTTCAGTGCGGTTATCTTTATTGCCACTCTTGTGACAGGAATCCCTCTCTTTTCTCTTCCGAAACGACCTGAACTGCCGGAACATGAAAACTCGAAAGAGATGGGGGCTTATGCCGCCTGGCTGGCCAGCCGATTGCCGGGTCACTCAATGCACCCGGAACCATTGAGAAAAGAAAATGAGCTGCGCTGGGTACGCACAAACATGAAGTTTCTTGAGGTGGACTCGCTCAACATTACCAAGCAGATAGCAACCAGAAACTTTTTTGTGGGAGCTTTTGCCCAGAACACCTCCTATGGAACCACCACATCGCTCCTGAACATTCTCAAGGTGATATGGAATATCTACACCATTCACAACCGCGACAAGAATCTCAGGGAGTTCATCATGCTTGTCCGCTCGGTCTACGACTGCCTGCCGCTCTCCGATTTTAAAAAGGAAGATATACCGGCACATATCAAGCCTATCATACAGTCCTCTTTCAGCAACACACTCTCTACACTGCTGCCGGGAGGAAACCTGCTTACCCCATTTTTTCTCAACCTTTTTCTGGCAGGCTCTACCAACACCTACCTCACCAATCTTGCCGGAATTATCGCGACACGCCACTGCCAGCTCCTTACTAAAGAGGACAAAAAGGAAATAATCCAGCAAAGCATGTTCGAGGCCTCATTCATGCTCAAGGAGATTGTCAGGGAGTGCAACCCGATAATCTCGGTCACCATCAGCAACGCCGTCAAGAAAGCTGGCATCGAAAGTCTCGACACTGTTCAGTCGCCTACATCAGGAAGCGGCCTTGCCCAGGACATTGTCTCCCACCTTGCAAGCTCGCTGAAGAATATTCTCAAGGAGAAGGAGAGCTGAGGAGAAAGAACTGTTGGAAAAGGGACAACAGCGACTGCAGGGACTTCAGGAAGAAAAAGAAAAGGTTTGCCGGATTCCGCAGCTTTTTTGAGCTTATTTCTTTCGAAGCCCTTTGAAAAAATCCTGCAGGAGGTTGCGACACTTGTTCTCCATGATACCGCCGAAAACTTCCGGCTGATGGTTGAGCTGCTTGCACCCTGTAACGTTCAGCACGGTTCCGGAAGCTCCCATTTTTGGATCATAGGCACCGAAAATCACCCTTCCCACCTTGGCGTTGACGATTGCCCCTGCACACATCGGGCAGGGCTCCATGGTAACGGCAAGGGTACACTCTTCAAGATATTTATTGCCAAGCGTTGCCATGGCTGCTGTGAGCGCAATCATTTCAGCGTGAGCGGTAGCGTCACGAAGCGTTTCCACCTGGTTATACCCCCTCCCGACAATGTGACCGTTACTGTCAAGCACAACCGCTCCAACCGGAACCTCCTTGCGCTCAAACGCCTGTATCGCCTCCCTGAAAGCAAGTTCCATGCAATAGGTAAAATCGAGCATACTTTTTAAAGAAATATGGTTGAGATGGGCTTCAAGGGTTTTACCATAACCGTAATTTTCACTATACTGTGCTCTTTGTTTGAGTCCCTCATTTTGAGTATTGCAAACTGTCGTCAGTAACCCAAGACACAACAATATGAACATTCATGAATATCAAGGCAAGGATATCCTGAGAAAATTTGGAGTTGCCGTCCCAAAAGGCATTGTGGCCCATTCACCCGAAGAGGCAAAGCAGGCGGCAGAACAGCTCTTTTCGCAGCAAAGCAGCCCGGTTGTTGTTGTTAAAGCCCAGATTCATGCTGGTGGCAGAGGCAAGGCCGGTGGAGTGAAACTTGCAAAATCCCCCGAAGAGGCTTTTGATATCGCCAAACAGATGATTGGCCTGACGCTGGTCACTCACCAGACTGGCCCGGAAGGCAAAGAGGTCAGGACATTACTTGTCGAAGAGGGCATGAATATTGACAAAGAGTTTTATGTCGGCATTACCCTCGACCGCTCAACCTCGATGAACGTCCTGATGGTCTCGACTGAAGGCGGCATGGAGATTGAAAAGGTTGCTGAAGAGACACCCGAGAGACTTCTGAAAATCCAGATCGATCCGCTTTTCGGTATGCAGGGATTCCAGGCACGCGAAGCTGCATTTTTCCTCGGCCTTGAAGGCGAACAGTTCCGCAACGCCGTCAACTTTATCACCGCACTCTACAACGCCTATATTTCTATAGATGCAGCCATTGCGGAAATCAACCCGCTTGTGGTGACCAAAGAGGGCAAGGTACTTGCACTTGACGCAAAAATCAATTTCGACGACAACGCTCTCTTCCGCCACAAGGATTTCCTTGAACTGCGTGATATCACCGAAGAGGATCCTTTTGAAGTTGAAGCTTCAAAATCGAATCTCAACTATGTCCGCCTCGATGGCAACGTAGGCTGCATGGTCAACGGAGCCGGCCTCGCCATGGGCACCATGGACATGATCCAGCTTGCTGGCGGAAAACCTGCCAACTTCCTCGACGTCGGCGGTACAGCAAATCCCCAGACCGTTGAAGAAGGGTTCAAGATCATTCTCAGCGACAAAAATGTCAAGGCTATCCTCGTCAACATTTTCGGCGGTATTGTCCGTTGCGACCGTGTTGCAGGCGGCATTATCGAAGCGGCCAAAAAGATTGACCTTCACATCCCGGTCATTGTCCGCCTTGAAGGCACCAATGCACCTCTCGCACAGAAAATGCTCGACGAATCAGGCCTCAACCTCATTCCGGCCAAAGGATTGCGCGATGCGGCAAACAAGGTCCACGAAGCACTTGCTTCCTGAGCTGACTCTTCTTCTATCGACATGATCAATTGCACCCCGCACGAAACTGCGGGGTCTTTTTTTTCGAAGACAAAGGAAGGCTACTTCCTCATCTTTTCGAGAAGCGCATTCAGGTTATTTCTGAGTACTATGGTGGTTTGATGCTCATTGCCAAGCGCCTTTTCGTCTATCGCCAGCGCACGACAATAGAGCCTTTATACGGCAATAGCAACAACGCTACAGGAAAAAACTCTGGATCAGGTATGGGGGGACAAAAAAAAGCGAAGAGGATATGTACTCCCCTTCGCTTTCATAATCAACAACCTGCCTGTTCTCAACCTCTCATTCATCGTTCATCTGTTCGGCACTGATCATCATCTTGTCACACACACAAGAGCCGACCTGTTGTTGAAACCGTTTCGAAGACATATCAAATGACAATCTATTTGCTTCTCATCCGTTCATTAAGTTCGACGAGCTTTGTTCAATATTCTTGCACGAAAAAAAAACTTTTTTTTTGTTTTTCCCTTTTATTCGTAGCGAAGGGCTTCTACCGGTTTGAGTTCCGCTGCTTTTCTGGCTGGCCAGAGACCGAAGAAAATGCCGATAATGGCTGAAAAGGCTGTTGCAAGCACAACCGATATCAGTGAGGTTTTTACCGCCCATCCGGCAAAAAAGGAGAGGATGAGGGAGATACCAATACCGGCAAGCACCCCTATCAGACCTCCGCTGATGGTCATACCGACCGATTCGACAAGAAACTGGAGCATGATATCACCCTTTCTGGCTCCGATAGCCTTGCGCAACCCGATCTCCCTGGTACGTTCGGTGACGGAAACCAGCATGATGTTCATGATGCCGATGCCTCCAACCACAAGCGATATGGCGGCAATGGATCCGAGCAGAAGGCTCATGGTCTGCGTGGTGCTGCTGAGCATCTTCTGAATTTCGGTCATGTCCCTGATATTGAAGGAGTCATCATCCGCTTTCAGCCGGTGGCGTTTGCGAATCTGCTCACTGATCGCGTTTTTGGCCTGGTCAATAAGGGTTGGTGAAGTTACTTCGACAAAAATGCCGCTGAGATATTCTTTGCCAAGCACACGGTACATGGCGGTCGTGACCGGAATTATCACCACATCATCCTCGTCCTGAGGTCCGGAAAAACCTTTTGCCGGAGCAATACCTATGACCTTGAAATTAATGCGGTTGATTTTGATGGTTCTTCCAATCGGATTGCTGCCACCAAAAAGCTCCTTGACAACCGTCACACCGATAATGGCCACCTTGTCCCGCGTTTGAATCTCCTCCCTGGTAAACCACCTCCCTACCGTCGGCAGTGAGGCTCGCATGGTGCCATAATCAAACCCAACCCCATTGAGGCTCGAACTCCAGTTTTTATTGCCATAGACAATCCGTCCAGCTCCGTTGACTACCCCAGAGGCATTTTTTACAAAAGGACGAAGTGCCGAAATATCGTCCACATCGGTAAAAGTAAAGCGGGCCACAGCTCCGGCACCCTGGGCGGCACCACGGATCTTGGCTGATCCACCTCTTATGGAAAGCATGTTGGAACCCATGGATTTCAACTGCTCCTGCATGGCTGACTTGGCTCCTTCGCCAAGTGCCATCATGGCAATCACGGAGGCAACGCCTACAAAAATGCCGAGAACTGAAAGAAAGGAACGGAGCTTGTTGGCCAGAATTGCCTGAAAAGCCTGCTGCATAAATCCGCTGATCCGGCCATTCTGCCATAACGAAACCTTGCCTGCAACCTGTCCTTCAAAAGTCAGCTCTGCGCCAACGTTTACCGAGGGCTCCATCCCGCTCTTGCGTTCATCAGAGACAATGAGGCCATCCCGCATGGTAATGACGCGCCCGGCATAGGCAGCAATCTCGGTTTCATGCGTCACCATGATGACCGTTTTACCCTCTTCATGAAGAGCCTTGAGAATCTTCATGATCTCGGCGGAATTTTTTGTATCGAGGTTGCCGGTAGGTTCGTCCGCAAAAATAATCAGCGGATCGCGAATGAGCGCTCTGGCTATTGCCACACGCTGCTGCTCCCCACCCGAAAGCTGGTTAGGCGTATGATCGATTCGGTGTTCAAGTCCAACCAGAGCAAGGCGCTCTATGGCTTCCTTGCGAAAATCACCCTTGATGCCGCTGTAGATATGAGGAAGCCGTACATTATCGACAATGTTCATTCGCTTGAGCAGATGAAACTGCTGAAAGACAAAGCCTGCAACTTTATTGCGCAGTCCGGCCTGCTCATCTTCCGTCATTGAATTGACATTATGGCCAAGCAGCAGATACTCTCCCTTATCGGGGGTATCGAGCAGGCCGAGAATCTGGAGCAGAGAGGATTTGCCTGATCCCGAAGCGCCCATGATTGCAACAAACTCACCCTGCTCTATCGTCACGGAAACACCACGCAACGCCTGCACAGTGCTCTCCCCGATAAGATAGGTCCGGTGGACATCAACAAGCTGAAGCATCGCTCTCATGGTTTCTTTTTGCTGCGCTGTGGTGTGAATGGATTAGAACCTCCGTTGTTTTTCGGCAAAACAAAGGAGGTATCAGGAAGCAGCACAACAGAGTTGTCCGAGAGACCTTCAAGGATCTCGATATTGCGATCATCCTGCAGGCCAATCTGCACTGGACTGTAGCGCTGGGCAGAGCCACTTTCGCCACTTTTCTGAAGCACTACACTCTTGCCGTTCTTACTCTGAACAGCCCTGATCGGCAACAGCAGAGCATTGTTCTTTTCCTGAACAATAATGCGGATATTGGCGCTCATGCCTGAACGAAAAACATCGGGAATACGCTCTGGAAGAACATCGACATTGTAGATATTGACATTGTTCTGCAGATGTGACTCATAGTAGATATGGCCAACAACTCCGTTGACCTGAATTTCAGGGTAGGCATCGAGACCAATCACCGCCTTCTGCCCTGCCTTTACCCTTCCGATATCGGTTTCATCGACGTAAGCCTTGACAATAAGTCGATCGGAAAGAACAAACAGCGAGTCACTCGCCGTCACAGTCTGGCCTGGATCGACACTGCGAACAATGACCTGACCCTCCATTGGAGCCATGACTGCTGTCTCCTTGTATACCTTCTGCCAGTAATCCTGTTCACTTTTTCCCTGAAGCTTGGCAGCATCGAGCAGCGCAGCCCGCTCGGTTGAACTGAGCATGGCGAGAACCTCACCTTTCTTGACGATTTGGCCCTCCTCGACCAGAATCTCCTCAATTCTGCCTCCAACTGAAGACTGTATTTTAACCCGGTTCTGCGGTTCAACCGCCCCGGTTGTCGATACTGATGAGCTGATGGTGCCCCTTGTGGGACGGATTTCATCAAATTTCTTCTCTGACGCTCCCTTTCCCCTGACAAAAAAGAACCCTGCGACTCCAATAACAACGAGTGCTACCAGAACGCCTCCTCCGACAAGTTTATTCCTGCTGACCATCAAGAGCTCCTCCTTTTGCATGAATCCATTGAGCCTCGGCAATCAACAGAGCTGCCCCGGCATTGAGATAACTTTTTTTTGCACTGACAAGATTGTTTTCGATAATCACCCAGTCGTTGAAGGTAATGAGACCGTTCGAGTATTGAGCGTTGGCAATGGAGGAACGTTCAATGGCAGCATCGAGAAATTTTTTCTGCACAACAACCATCTGACGGGCATCCTGAAAACTTTTCCAGCTCTCCTGAAGAGTATCGAAAATCTGCAGAAACCCGCTTTTTGCCTGGGCCGTTTGCTGACTCACCACCGCCATGGCTTTTGAAACTCTCGCCCTGCCGATTCCCCCTTCATAGATCGGCACTGAAAGCGTCAAACCTGCGCTCCAATCCACAGCATCGAATGGCCAGCGCTGAACAGAACTTCTGCCAACTGATGAAGTCAGGAAAAGTTCAGGTGCAAAGGCATTTCTGGCAGCATCGAGATCATAACGTGCTGATTTGCTCCGGGTATCGAGCTGCTGAAAAAGCGGACTATTCTTTGCCAGTAATTCAAAATCAGGCTTTACAGAAAGCATGTCACTCACCCTGAATGCCCCCTGAACCCTGAGCGGCTTATGAATATCGCGGCCAAGAGCCGAAGCCAGTTTAACCTGGGCAAGCACAATGCCCCACCCTGCCTGAGCCACTTCAAACTCCGCCTGGGCAAGATCAGCCTGAGCCTGTCGAAGTGCGCCGATATGCTCACGTCCCCCCTGGTATCGCAAACTGATCAAACGAACATTCTTCTGCCGCCTGTCGGCAATCTCACCAGTTAGAGCCAGAAGCTCCTGAGCCTTGAGCAATTCAGCAAATGCCGAGCGAAGAGCAAAGCGGACATCGGAAGAGACTGCACTGTAATTGTATTGGGCCGCCTTGATGGACTCTTCATTGCTGGCAACCTGACTGGAGGTTTTTTGCCCATCAAAGAGAAGCTGCTGTGCCGAAAGCGAATAGGAGCGAAGCTGTGAAAAGCTGGAACCGTTCACAAAACTGCCATTCTGCTGGGTTGTTGTGGCCAAACCAAGCTGCGGAAGACGCGCTCCGCCAGTTATACGTTTGTCGGCTTCTGCCTGCTGCAAAAGAGCAAGAGCCGAAGAAAGATCGGGATGTGATGCCCTGGTCTCGCTGACGCACTGCTCCCACGTCAGCAACTCTTCAGCTTTCAGTGGAGGCGAAAATGCGATAAAAAAAAACAGTACCAGAATCTGGCAAATTCTTGCTCTCATTGCAAAAGTATCCTGTAAGTATAATGGAGAATCCTCACTCACTCTTTAAAACCCTTACTACATTGTTTGACGATCCCAGGATTAAATTCTTGTGCATCAAATGACAATTATTTATAAAAAAATAAGAAGATAGAACCATACCATCATACTGCACTGCATTCATCTCATGAAGCTTTGATGAAAAAATGTATCTTTTCACCCGTGTTACAGATTTATTTCAACGATGACGATTATTTTCAGAAGGCCTTTTTATCATGCTCGAAGCCAGAAACCTTTCCCTCAGTGTGGGAACAAAACAACTCCTCAGCGACTCCTCATTCCGCATTGGAGACAAAGACCATGTCAGTCTTGTCGGTCTTAACGGTACAGGAAAAACAACTTTACTCCGCCTTATAAGCGGCCCGACTGCCGAATCTGCCCTCATTACGACCGGACAGTTTCTCAAATCCTCAGATACAACTATCGGTTATCTTCCCCAGGAGATCTCCTTTGATGCTGATCTTGAAAAAACCGCACTGCAATATGCCCTTCAGGCAAACGCAAGACTCTTCGAGTTGTCGGATAAAATAACCCGCATGGAACATGAGCTTGCCCTGCCGGAACAGGATTATGAAAGCGAAGCTTACCACCACCTTATCGAACGCTTTTCTGATGCCATGCACGAATTTGAGCATCTGGGTGGCTATACCATGCAGTCCGATGCCGAAAAAGTGCTTGGAGGACTTGGATTCAGCGAAATAGATTTTCATAAAAAGGTCAAGGCCTTTTCTGGCGGCTGGCAGATGCGCCTGCACCTCACCAAACTGCTGCTCCAGAACCCTACGCTTCTCCTGCTTGATGAGCCAACCAACCACCTTGATATCGACTCTCTCAGATGGCTGGAAAATTATCTTCTCAATTACGAGCACAGCTACATCATCGTCTCGCATGACCGCTTTTTCCTCGACAAGCTCACCACCAAAACGCTTGAGATTGCCTTTGAACGCATCAATGAGTATAAGGGCAACTACTCCTACTACGAAAAGGAGAAGACCGAGCGCTATGAGCTGATGATGGGCAAGTATGCCAATGACGTCAAAAAAATGGAGGAGCTTAAAGCCTTTGTCGACCGATTCCGCTACAAGGCAACGAAGGCTCGTCAGGCACAGAGTCGACTCAAGCAGATGGAGAAAATGGAAAAAAACATGCAATCCCCGGAAGAGGATACCTCCCGCATCGCATTCCGTTTCCCCAAGGCAAATCCCTCCGGACGAGAGGTCATGCGGCTTGATGGTGTAAAAAAAGCTTACGAATTGCCTGACGGCTCAAAAAAGCAGGTGCTTAAAGGAATTGACCTTGAAGTGATGCGCGGTGACCGGATTGCCATTGTCGGCTCAAACGGTGCAGGCAAAACCACCTTCTGCAAGATTCTGGCCGGAGAGATCGATTTTGAGGGCAAGCTTACCATTGGCCACAATGTCTCCATGAACTACTTTGCCCAGCATCAGACTGAAAACCTCTCGCAGGATAAAAGCGTCTATATGGAGATGATGGATGCCGCGCCCTCATCGGAAGCACAGAAAAAGGTGCGCGACATTCTCGGCTGTTTTCTTTTCAGCGGCGATGCAGTCAATAAAAAGATCGGTGTGCTCTCGGGAGGAGAAAAATCAAGGGTTGCTCTGGCAAAAATCCTGCTCCAGGCATCGAACCTGCTCATCATGGATGAACCGACCAACCATTTGGACATGCGATCCAAAGAGATGCTGATTGACTCGCTTGAATACTATGACGGAACGCTTCTGATTGTCAGTCACGACCGCTACTTCCTCGACAGTCTGGTCAACAAGGTGGTCGAAATCAAAAATGGCGAACTGCAGCTCCATCTCGGCACCTATGCTGAATACCTCGAAAAGGCGGAGAAAGCCATTGAAGCCGAACGCAAGGAAGAGGCTGCCGGACGGCAAAAAAAACAGGCTACACCAACCACCCAAAGCAGCCAGAAAGAGCAGGAAGAGGCACGCAAAAGTGCTGCAGCCAAAAAAGACAAGAAGAGA
The DNA here is from genome assembly GCA_005843805.1 of Chlorobium sp. Lineage (GTDB taxonomy): Bacteria > Bacteroidota > Chlorobiia > Chlorobiales > Chlorobiaceae > Chlorobium. The sequence continues at coordinate 4,228 of SZXY01000042.1, read as the reverse complement.
ATCGAGGAGATCGAGCAAAAAATCAACAAGCTCGAACAAAAGAAAGAGTCACTTGAAACCATCATGGCCAACGAAGACTTCTACAAAAAAAGCCAGGAAGAGACCGCAAAAACCCTCGACGGCTACCATGCACTCTGCAAGGAGCTGAACGCGCTGTTTGAAGAGTGGGAGAAGATCTCCTGACAGGAAAAAGTTGCATATAGCAAAACCGTACAATAAACAGAACCTATGAAAAAAATAGCACTTATCGCCGCCTTAACCCTTTTTCCGTTAACCAGCTACGCACAAGGTGACCATAAAGCAGAGGACACACGACTCCCTGATCTCATGAAAACGACCAAAGAGGTTGTTGACCCAATGCCTGAGAAATTAAAATCGCTGCTTGTAGCTGAAATTACCGCCAACGGGCCAGTAAAAGCGATAGAGGTGTGCAGCCTCAAAGCTCCGGCAATGGCCAAGGCGGCAAGTGAAAAAACAGGCTGGGAGATCAAACGGGTGAGCCTGAAAAACAGAAACCCGAAGGGAAAAGCTGACAAGTGGGAAGAAAAAGCAATCAAGGGCTTTGAGCAGGAGTTGGCAGGTAACAGCGATGCCGTCATGGAGAAGGGAGAGATTGTTACCGTGGAGGGCAAGCAATATTTCAGGTATGCCAAAGGGTTAAAAACAGGCAAAGAGTGTCTGCTCTGTCACGGCAAGGATGAGAACATTGCAAAAGAGCTGAAAGAGAAGCTGAAAAAGGTATACCCGGAAGATCAGGCAACAGGGTATGACGTCAACCAGGTGAGGGGTATTCTCTCGGTTACAAGAGCAATCAATTAAATCGGTTACGCACTCAGCAATCCTCGTCGACTTCCCTTCCACACTCCACCCGTCATGCAGCAACGCACCGGGTGGAGCGCTGGATTGACCCGCAAATGTCCAAGAGCTGCAATTGACATCGTCGTCAATGAACTTCAGTCAGCAGATATTATACCCCGCTCACGTTATCTCTCTCTGTTTTTTTTGTATCAGTTTAATTTCCAGTTCGCAGCCAACAGCTTCGGCATACTTCCGCAGTGTGGATATGGATGGAGCATGTTTTCCTCCAGACTCCAACCGTGAAATCGCGCTTTTTGTGGTACCGATTTTCCGAGCAACAGCCTCCTGGGTCATTCCAGAATGCTGACGAGCCAAAAGCAGTTCCCTCACAAGGGCGTAAGTTGGTTCAAGAGCCTCATACTCCCGCCGGAACTCCTCGTCTTTCAAAGCTTCACGCAAGTACTCCTCATGGTTATAAGGAACTGGTTTATAGGCAAGATTATCCATGATTGACCTCATCCATTCGTTTTTGTGCAATATTCAACTCCCGTTGAGGGGTAGATTGTGTTTTTTTGATAAATACGTGAAGAATCACAATACGTTTACCCTTCAAATAGCAGTAGAAAGCCCTTCCAATACCATCTTTGCCCCGTGCTCTCAGCTCAAAAAGACCTTTTCCCATTGCCCTGGAGTGAGGCATTCTCAAGACGGGCCAAACTCCCTCAACAGTCCTATTAAACGCGTATAATCAGCTCGTATACTTTTCGGCCAACTTTCAATCTCCTCTTTAACTCGAGGGTGGAAATATTCAAGTTCGTAACTCATACCACCAAAGTTAGCACTTTCGGTAACCAATCAAAAAAAATTGCCCCGGCGAGGCAACTTGTTCACAGCGTATTCCTAAATTTTCTGGAGATCTTTCTCGGCTCCTAAAGAAATTGTAATTCTGAAAGGGTTACTCGGCATGTCGAGCGGCCAAAGAGGTAAAGATTTTCTCGGCATCCCTCACTGGTTCACCGAACGATAGCTCATATCGTTCGATTATAAAAGCATGGAGCTTTTCCACCTGATCATCCGGGAGACAAGCGATCTGTGACGCCTGCTCTTCCAGCACAATCACCAATTCGTGTCGTCCCGGACAAACCTCTTGTGGCAACTGAATCATGACAAGTCTTTCCGGCAAAACTACGAACATCCGAGATAAACTCCGTCTGATGACGTAGTGATAACAACAATTCCCTTCGGAAAAAATGATTGTCCGCTGATCTTGAAAGTATAGTCAAAACTGACTATGCCACCTCTTCGCTGCTTCCGGCTTCCCCAGAATAGAGATAGCTCACAACCTCGGCATCACTGCGTTTTTGTTGTTCATGGCCTCCATACAACACAACTTTTTTCGAGACACGTTCGCCAAAAATGGCTGCAACTTTATTAAGCTGTGTAAAATAGTCCTGATTGATTGTCTGCGATGACTTGATTTCGAAGAGCCGTATCATGTTAGCGGCTTCCAGCAGAAGATCAACTTCCAGTCCACTGCTGTCGCGATAAAAATGAAGGTTTGTCTGCATACCAGCATTGATGCGAGCCTTGAGCATCTCAAGAACCACCAGATTCTCAAACAGCGACCCTCGCAAGGGATGAGATTGCAGGTGCGACTCCTGCGTTATTCCAATCAGCCAGGAGGCCAGACCAACATCGTAAAAATAGAGTTTTGGCGACTTTGTCAATCGTTTACCGATGTTGGCAAACCATGGAGGCAGCAAAAACACAATATAAGAGGCTTCAAGCAGGGTAATCCAGCTTTTTGCCGTCGCACTGGTAACCCCGGCATCAGCAGCAAGAGAGTGCATGTTGAGCAGTTGCCCCACTCTTCCTGCTGCCAGCCGGACAAAATTTTCAAATTCCCGTATATGGCGTAACTGGATCAATTCGCGTAAATCGCGTTCAACATAGGTGGCAAAGTAATCTCCAAGCATGACAGCCGGATCCAGATGATCTGCATGAATACGCGGATAACCTCCTGTATGCAAGAGATGATCAACGCCGATGGGTTGCCCTGCATCGCGCAGTTCAGCGACAGATAACGGCAACAGCTTCAAAAGCGCGGTTCTTCCTGCAAGTGACTGACTGATATGACGGGTCAGCTCAAACTGATGGCTTCCTGTCAGAATGAATTCACCGGCGGTTTTGTGTTCATCAACACGAACCTGAATCCATGAAAGTAACTCAGGAACACGTTGTATCTCATCAAGAATGGCACCTTCAGGAAACTGGGCCAAAAATCCTGCCGGATCATGCTGTGCAAAATTTCGGATATCAGGCCGCTCCAGATTGCTGTATGGTTTTTCAGGAAACGCTGTTCTGCAAAGCGTGGTTTTGCCTGATTGCCTTGGCCCGGTAAGGGTTACAACCGGATATTGTGCAGCTCGACTCTGCATGGTAGTCATGAGATGACGCTCAATCATTTTATGCAAAATTATAGTTCAACTTTAATATTGCATAAACCAAGACAAGAAGCAAGGAAAATTGCACTTGCAAGGATGGCTATTATTCGGGAATGGTCAGACGACTTGAGACAAGAATATCAAGAGCATTCGCTTTTCCTGCCTACTTTTGTATCTTTCAGAAAAGGAGTACTGCATGATATCGTTCAGCAAATATGCAGAAGACACCTGACCACCCCAAAAATCATAAACTGAGATGTCACCCATGGCGAGTGAAGAACAAATCAGCCGTAACTTGAAAGCCGTTGCAAATGCTGTCGCTCAGCAAGCGCTTGAGGGACTGGAGGTTCCGTCTGACATTGTTGAAGAGATGAAACGAGCTGCAAGAGGCGAGATCAAAATTGAAGAAGGCATTCGCAACACTGTCCACAGGTTCACGCATGGCAAAGTACGAAGGGCAAGACCATTATCTTCAAACTGAAACCGGAGTTCTCAAGAACAAACTCAACATAACAGATGAAGAGGAACTGAAAAAGGCTGAGGCCTCTTTAGTTGCATGGCGTAGTTTTCAACTTGCCAACAATCCCGTTAAAGGGAAATTTGATCTTGAGCACCTGAAGGCAATTCATAAGCACCTGTTTTGTGACATGTACGAATGGGCAGGAGAGCTTCGAAACATTGATCTTTCCAAGGACAACAGTTATTTTGCCAACCATATCCATATCGTAAGTGCTGCACGTCCAATTTTTGAAAAGCTGGCCAATGAGAATAATTTAAAAGGACTGGACACGGCTACTTTCAGTACACGCGCGGCTTTTTACTTGGGAGAACTGAACGCTCTGCATCCTTTTCGTGAAGGTAACGGCAGAGCACAACGAGAATTTATTAACCACCTCGCTTACCATAGTGGCTACTCCATCGAATGGAAAAACATAAGCCACGAAGAGATGACTCAAGCCTCAATAGAGTCGTTTCATCAAGCTGAT
>SZXY01000039.1 GCA_005843805.1 Chlorobium sp. | reverse complement strand
AAAAAGGAGACCCAACCATGGCTATGACTGTTGAGATCAAAAATAACAAGCTTTGTATTGAAATCGACCTTGAGAAGCCTACCCCTTCAGCTTCAGGGAAAACCCTCGTTGTGGCAAGTACGCATGGCAACATGACCACGACCGCTGAGGTTAATGGCAAGCCGATAATCATCGGGCTGAACGCTTATATCAAGCCTTGAGCGGTCACGGTCACGGCGAGAGTGTGTTGCGGCAGGCTTCTCCGGGATATTCGATTTCTATGGTTGTGTGGTAGAGTCCATGCTTTTCGACGAGGGTTCTGATGAGTTCCTTGAGCTGCATGTAGGATTCTGCGTCAAGCAGGGTGTCTACTTCGAGGTGGGCGGTAAATACGGTGTGCATGCCGTCAAGTGACCAGATGTGAGCATGATGCACAGCATGGATATGATCCAGCGTTTCTATTTCTCTTGTTATGAGAGCGAGATCTATCTCGTCGGGCACTGCCTGCAGAAAAACGGGCAGCATTTTCTTGAGATTTTTTACAACTCCGGCGAGAATGTAGAGCGTAATGATGATGGCCAGAAGCGGGTCAAGCACTGGAACGTCCCAGAACATCAAAATAACCGCAACGACAAGTACCGCTACCCATCCAAGCACATCTTCGAGCAGGTGGAGCGCCACAACCTTTGAGTTCATGCCGCTCTCTCTGGAGACTCGTGCCATTGCAATGCCGTTAACGGCAACTCCGGCTATGGCAAGCAGTATCATGCCTCCGGCATGTGGGTGGTGCGGTTCGAAAATTCGGGGTATGGCATTGACAAGCACAATGAGTGAACTGGTGAGCAGTACGGCAGTGCTGATAAGGGCGCCGAGAAGGGAGAAGCGTTTATAGCCATAGGAGTAACGGGCGCTGCTCTTTTCTGAGGAGATCTTCTCGAAGTACCATGCCTGGCCAAGAGCGAAGCAGTCTCCAAGGTCATGGACGGCATCGGCAAGGATTGCCGTGCTGCCGGTTAATATTCCGCCGACAAATTCGACAATGGTAAAACCGAGGTTGAGAAAAAAAGCAACCTTGATGTTTTTGGATGCATGATGGTGGTGATGATGATGAGTGTGGTCATCATGCGTGTGTTGACATTCACCTGACGTTTTACTGCTCATAGGATGATTGTTTCTCTCTTTTGTTATAAACGCATTGCAGAGTTTGCGCTGAAACTCATCAACAACTCCAACAGCTTAAACGATTCAGTCGAATACCACGGTCTTTTTGCCGTTCACAATAATTCGGTGCCCGGAGTGGAGACGAAGGGCTTTGGCAAGAACAAGCCGTTCAAGGTCACGTCCTTTGCGGACAAGATCGTCAAGGGTGTCCTTGTGGCTTATCCTGACGATATCCTGCTCGATGATCGGCCCCTGATCAAGCTCTTCGGTAACATAGTGGCTGGTGGCGCCGATGATCTTGACTCCTCGTTCATAGGCCTGCCGATAGGGACTGCTGCCGACAAAGGCGGGAAGGAAGGAGTGATGGATATTGATAATACGAGCGGGATAGCGATTGACAAAAAATGGCGAGAGCACCTGCATGTAACGGGCAAGCACGATGGTATCAATGTCGTTTTCCTCAAGAAGGGCAAGTTCCTGCAACTCGGTCTCCTCCTTGTTATCACGACTGACCGGAAAAACATGGAAAGGAATGCCGTAGTGTGCTGCAAGTGATCCAAGATCGGGATGGTTTGAGATAATCAGCACAATATCGCTGGCGAATTCTCCGATGGAGTTGCGCCAGAGAATTTCAAGAAGACAATGATCGTAACGGGAAACAAAAACAGCTACCCTGGTTTTGCGTCCGGTAAAACGGATTGACCACGAAGCTCCGAACTCTTCAGCAAGAGGTCTGAAAGCCTCCTGAAGTTCAGACAGCGGAAGCGCAGAGCCCTGCCCGCTCCAAGCTACCCTTATGAAAAAAGTTTTTTCCACCGGGTCGACGTGCTCGTCAAGATCAAGGATATTTCCTCCGCGCTCAAAAATAAAGTGCGAGATACGTGCCACAAGGCCGGGACGGTCGGGACACGTCAAAAGAAGAATAACACCCGGATCTGCAGTTGCCATTGTCGTTATTGGTTAAGGAAAGCAAAAAGCTTGCGACGAAAAAAAACAGGAAGCTTGCAAAGCTTTAAAAATTTAATGTATTTTGGCGAGGAATTGATAGTTATACAAAAAATAGTTTCGGATAACGAACTGATGGCATTCTGCCGAAGCAGAACTTTGCAATAAAGATAGAGTCGCTACCAGCAATTCCACAACTGATGACTGAAACAATAACAGGTTTTTTCAGGAATACCTCTCAAAAAGCAAAGCTTTTCTGGATTGTACTTATCCTCACGGGGATACTCTATATCATAAACTTCAGTGTCAATGATATATGGACAGAAAATGAGAGCTTTTATGCTGAATCCGCACGTGAGATGGTCGAGAGTGGAAATTTTCTTGAGATAAACTTCAATTACCAGCCGAGGTTCAATAAACCACCTCTGACCTACTGGCTTGTAGCCGCTTCAACAAAACTACTCGGCAAGAGTGAATTTGCTGTACGGCTTCCAATCATTATTCTGGCTTTCTGGACGACATTGCTTGTCTGGTCGATAGCCCGCATGCTCTACGGAGAGAAAACCGCTCTTCTGGCCTTTGCCATGCAGGCAATCAGCATTCAGTTTATTGCCGGAAAACAGTATGCCTCGCCGGAAATACCTCTTGCCTTTTTCTTTACCCTTACCCTTTATTTTTTTCTCAAAGGAGAGCTTTCCGGAAAGAGCCGGTATTACCGCTTTGCGGCTCTCTCTCTCGGATTGACTGTTCTGACAAAAGGGTATCCCTACATCATCGTCATTGGCGGTATCATCCTGCTCTATCTCCTTATTGAATCTCATTTTCAATGGCGCCCTTTCTTCAAGAAACTCAATAAGCTGAAACCACTCTCTTTCATGGCAATTGTCAGCATCGTCGGCTTAAGCTGGGTGGCTCTGATGTATCTCCATTATGGCAACAATTTTCTTGAAGTCCTCAATCAGGAAACGCTTGAACGTGCACTGGCAAAAGATTCAAACTGGGCAGCCGATCTGTTTTTTTATCCGGAAGTCATTTTATGGGGGTTCTTTCCCTACTCCCTGCTCTTCACTTTTGCCTGTTTCCATTTTTTTTTCACAATCCGTAACATCAAGGAGATTGCTTTTGGATTCTCCTGGTTTATGGTGATGCTCATTATTTTTTCAGCGGCCAGCGGAAAAATACCGACCTATTTCATACAGGCTCATCCGGCACTTTCACTTATCTCAGCTCATTTTATAAGCCGTTATACTCCCGCAGGCAGGGTTTCAAAAATTCTCTGGAACGTTGTCTTTCTCTTGCCTGCCGCCATGGGAATTATCCTGAGCATTGTAATCATCTGGATCTTCAGCCTTCCGGTTATCTACTGCATGGTACCTGCGGCAGCATTGCTGCTGATGGGCTACGCATGGCTTCCACAAAAAAACAACGCGGATGATGGATCGCTTCAATCCGATCTTCGATACTTTCAACCTTTTATCGGCACATTCAGCGCCCTCCTGATTTTCAGTATTGCTGTAGTTCCGGAACTTGAGATGCATCGTCCGGTCAATCTCATCGGCAGGGTCATTAATCAGGAACTGCACATTCCAAAACAGATTCCGCTTTATCTTCAGGATGACCTGATTCATAATCTACCTTTTTATGCTGAACGAAAAGTTATCACCGATGCAATACCGGATGAGATATTTCAGAAAAAGAGAGAGCTGCTGGCACTTGTAACATCGAACAATGTGCCGGATTCCGTAAGTTCATCGGTCATCTGGAAGGGTGATATCTACAGAAGAAGAAGCAGTGAGTCTCGTCTTCTGCTCTTTATTGAAAGTCATCTCAAGGCTAAAAAGGGCGACATGAGCGGATTTACCAACTATAGCCTGATCTACAAAAAATAGTGCCATGATAAACCGCTCTTTAAAATGGAGTATCACCTCGGCGGCGGTTATCCTGCTCTCTTTGCTGAGTTATAATTTTGCCGATATCAAGGTTGCCCTCTGGTTTCACTCAATGAGCAGAAGCTGGTACCATGATCTCTTTACAATCATTACAACGTTTGGTGAATCACAATGGTACCTTGTCGGAGGCCTGTTGCTCTTCGTTGTGTTTCGCAAAAAGAAACCGTTCATTGCATATTCAGGGTGGTTTCTCTTCTTGTCTGTTGCCATCTCGGGAATTGCAGCCGACATCATCAAATTCATTGTCGGCAGAGCAAGGCCACGGCTTTATTTCAGCGAGAAGCTCTACGGATTTGATTTTTTTCATAGTGAACATGCATGGACATCTTTTCCTTCAGGCCATTCAGCAACGGCTTTAAGTGTGGCAGTGGTGCTTGCAATGCTATACCCTCGTTACCGCTTTTTCTTTTATTGCTTCGGCTCACTGATTGCATTCAGCCGGGTTTTTCTTGCCGAGCACTATATAAGTGATATCATTGCCGGTTCGTTTCTGGGAATCATTTCGACTATTCTGCTCTATAATCTTTATTTCAGGTCAAAACTTTTATGCCGCTGAAAGCGCTGAAATCTGAAACCACATGGTTTCTGGCTGCACTTGCCATCATTATCCTTGTCAGTTTCTTTTTGGGTCTTGGATCCGCTCCGCTTTTTGATGTCGATGAAGGAGCGTTCAGTGAGGCAACACGTGAAATGATTGCGAGTAAAAATTACCTGACAACCTATCTCAATGGAGCACCCCGGTTCGACAAACCCATTCTTATCTACTGGTTTCAGGCTCTCTCGGTCACAGGTTTCGGATTGAGCGAGTTCGCGTTCAGGCTGCCC
>SZXY01000111.1 GCA_005843805.1 Chlorobium sp. | reverse complement strand
ATTTGATCGGCGGGCGGGGAGTTACGTCAATGTTTCATGCGCGTGATTCCGGGCTTGAGTTTGTGAACAAGAGCGACGCATGTGCAGCGATCCATGAAACCATGTCCGGCATGTATGATGCTGGTGTCATCGAGAAAAAGACGATGCGCAAGTTTGACCAAGTTTGCCTTACATCGGTTCATGCGTTCAGCGCCACTGAGATCAAAGCCTTGCGTGAGCGTGACGGAGGTTAGCCAGACAGTGTTTGCCCAGTACATGAATGTGAGCAAAGATCTGTCAGCCAGTGAGAACGGGGAATCAAGAAGCCTGCAGGTTCAACGCAGAACCTCCTTTCTCTTGCAAAGCACAAAGGTCTTGCGGCTATCGCTTGATTACTTCACCCGCTCACCCTACTTCTCAAACTTCTTCATCTTCTCCATCAGGCTTTTCAGGTGTGCTTTCTGCTCGGTGTCGAGAGGCTTCTGATTGTCTTCAACTTTCTGGTATCCTGCAGGTATGCTGAAGTCAGATGTGGCTACTGATTTTGCAAGGATTTTACGGAGTTCCATGACGTAGAGCCCGTTGTCGTTGTACTGCACGATCTTGACAGGAAATCCCTCGACGCCTGCATTGCTGAGTGTTTTGGAAAGCTGGGTATTGGAGAGGCGGGGGTTTTGCGTCTGGAGGATGCGGAAGGTCGAGAAATTACCCAGGTCACGTGTGACCCAGAGTTCGAGCTTTTCGGTGGTGCTGGTGAGGATGATGTGGTCGCAGGTGTAGCCTTTAATGCTCTCTTTTCCGGCTTTTGCAAGTTTGTAGTTGCTGTCGAAATCGAGCAGCATGGCATTTTCGGCGGCGGTTCTGAGATTGACGATGCTGTAGCTTTTTGCCTGGTGGTTGATGATCCAGGCCTGGTCTGGCCGGGATGCTTTGGTGATGACCGTTGTCTTGAGCGGGTCGGGTATCTTCTCCATCTGCATGGTCATGTCCATGCGCTGTTCATCCTTGCCGAAGTAGTAGGTGATGTTGGCGTTACCGTTCGGGATTTTAAGCTGCATTTCCATAATGCCGGTGAATTTCGAGACGGCTGATGCGCTGTTGGCTCCAGCAGCAAAGAGCAGCAGAAGCAGGGCAATCAAAACTTTTTTCATCGTGTCGTCTGTTGAACTATTGTAGTGGTGTCAGGTTTTGTGCATTGTCAATCGTAAACGATAATGTACTATTTGTAATGTTACGTATAGCTGATCTTTTAAAATGAGGCGCAGGGTGTGTACATTCCTGCTTTTGCTGTGCTCTTTCGGGCGAGTGCAGCGTGAATGTCTGGTTTAAGAGAGGGGAATGGAAGAACAGAAAGAGTGGCTGGTGGTTGAACTGCTCAGGAAAACCGCTGATTTTTTTGAGACGAAGAGGGTTGATGAGCCGAGAATCAGTGCGGAACTTCTGCTGGGGCATGTTCTCGGCCAGAGCAGGCTTGAGCTTTATCTGCACCATAACAGGCCGGTTTACAAGGAAGAACTTGATCGGTACAGGGTGCTTTGCCGCCAGAGGCTTGAAGGGCGTCCGGTGCAGTACATTACGGGCGAACAGTTTTTTTACGGGTTGCAGTTTCTTGTGGATGAACGGGTGCTCATTCCGCGTCCGGAAACCGAACTTCTGGTTGAGCATGCTCTTGAATTGCTCGGTATGACGGGGCGTGGAGGAACCATCGAAGCAAAGGTTCTCGATATTGGCACAGGAAGTGGCTGTATTGCTGTTACTATGGCTGCACTTTGTCCAGGGCTGAAGGTTACCTCGGTTGATTGCTCACGTGACGCTCTCGATGTTGCGCGACTGAATGCGGCAAAACATGAGGTGGAGTCACGGGTGGCATTTATTGAGGCTGATATGTTCGACGGGCAGTTTGCCTCGAAGTTGCCCGAGAGCTCCTGTGACTTGATTGTCTCGAATCCTCCCTATATTCCTGAGATCGAATGGGAAACTCTTCAGCGGGAGGTGCGGCACTTCGAACCAAGAGTTGCGCTCACAACCCCTTCGGGAATGGAGTGTTACATGGCGATTGCAGCACTGGCCAGCAAACTTCTTCTGCCAGGAGGGAAGCTATGCTTTGAACTGCATGCGGATGCGGCTGCTGCAGTTTCGGAACTTATGGCAGCTCATGGTTTTTCCCGGATAACGGTCTCAAAGGATTATTCCGGCCTTGACCGGGTTATTTCCGGAGTTCTTCCGATGTGAAATTAACTGGCAGCCTCTTTTGTTAAGAATAGAATGAGGTGTCGTGACTGTTTTACCTGTTAACGGCAGCAAAAAAAGGTTGGAATGTCGTTTTTTTCGTAAAAACGGTGTTGCAGCGCTGTTATTATAAAGCTTTATTATTATTAAAATTCAGAGGGTGCGGAAAAGATTACTTTTTTTACATTATTCTGTTTGCTTACCCCTATAATGCATTGTAATTACTATGGTAGAGGTTGATGGAGTCTCGTGATCTCAACTTGAGGGAACGACAGGTACTTGGTATCATTATCCAGTCGTACGTTGTAACCGCTGCTCCGGTGGGTTCCAGGTATATTGCAAAAAATTACAATCTTGGCCTTTCTGATGCCACGATTCGTAATGTCATGGCCGAACTGGAAGATGAAGGCTATATCAGCCAGCCGCATACCTCGGCGGGAAGAATCCCGACCGACAAGGGGTACCGTTATTATGTCGATCTTATCATGACGATCCAGTCGCTCGATGAGAAGGAGAAAAAGCGGATTGAGGAAAATATCGGACCCATTACGATTGATCGCAAGGGTACCTCTTCTGACGTTCTTCTTTCGGCGGTCAAGGTGCTTGGCACGATTTCGAGGCAACTGAGTGTCGTGCTGTCGCCGACACTTTCCAATGCGATTTTTGAAAAACTTGACATGGTGCTGCTCAGTTCGACCAGGATGATGGTGATACTCTCCATCCAGTCGCTCTTTGTCAAGACCATTGTGATGGAACTTGATCTTGAAGTCACCCGCCAGACCGTTGATGAGGTTGTCGATGTGCTTAACCAGCGTCTTTCGGGACTGACTCTTGCTGAAATTCGTCGTTCTATTTCCCGGCGTCTTTCTGACTGTGGTTGTGATATTGCCCTGAAAAATCTTATTGTGCGTTCTGCCGGTAACCTTTTTGACGAGTCGCCTATCTTTGAAAGGCTTTATATTTCCGGTACTGAGTACATTGTTGACCAGCCGGAGTTCAAGCAACCCGAAAAAGTGCGTGACCTTATCACCATGATTGAGGATAAGTTCAGTATGGCGAAGCTTGTTGAAAACAGTGGCCCGTCGTCGTTTCTCGATGTTCACCGTTCTTCCGGTATGGATATCACCATCAGTATCGGCAAGGAAAACAGTGAACGGCAGGCTGAAGACCTTACCATTGTTTCGACACCCTATTATGTTGGAAACATGGTTGGGAAACTTGGTATTCTCGGGCCAAAAAGAATGGATTACGAACATGCAGTCCGCGTTCTCAATTATATGGCCGATTGTCTTTCGTCAACGTTGTCGGAAGCTAACTAAACAAGTAATGTATTTATAGTTATGACTAAGAAAGTTATGGATGGAAAAGAGGTTTATAATGAACAGCCGGAAAATATGCCGAAAAGTTATATTCCCGGCATAGGTGAGGTTTTTGTCAATGCAGGTTCAGTTGGTGATGTGCAGCAGGTCTCTTCTTCGCAGGAAAGCGACCCTTCTGATTCAAGAATTGCCGAGCTGGAAACTGAGTTGAACAAGCAGAAAGAGCAGGTTGTCAAGTATCGCGACGAGCTCTTGCGTAAGGCTGCGGATTTTGAGAATTTCCGCAAACAGAAGGAACGTGAGTCAATGATGGCTTCTTCAAGGGCTCTTGAGCATATCATCAGGGAGTTGCTTCCGGTTATCGATGATGTCAAAAGGGTTCTGCTCAATGCTCCGCTCGATACCGAAATTTCGATTGAAGCCCGTCCCTATATCGAGGGCGTGGAACTGGTGAAGAAAAATCTTGAGAAATGGCTTGGTGACAAGGGGGTTAAAGCGATAGATTCAAAGGGAATGAAGCTTGATGTGAATTTTCATGAAGCCATATCCCAGGTCGATCATCCTGAAGTGGAATCTGACACGATCATTGATGAGTATCAGACCGGGTATCTGCTGGGTGACAAGGTCATCAGGCATGCGAAAGTTATCGTAGCCAGATAAGCTGCGGGGTTCCGTATTTATAATGAACGAAATACAAGCAAATTTGTCGGTGTTATTATGAAGAGAGAATATTATGAGGTTCTTGGTGTAAGTCGTACAGCCACCAAGGACGAGATAAAAAAGGCATACAGGAAGCTCGCTTTGCAGTTTCATCCTGATAAAAATCCTGATAACAAGGATGCGGAGGAGCATTTCAAGGAGGTCAATGAAGCCTATGAAGTGCTGAGTAACGATGACAAGCGACGCCGCTACGATCAGTTTGGTCATGCAGGTGTTGGCTCTTCTGCTGCTTCCGGTGGTGGACAGCCAGGCGGAGGTGCCAATGATTTTGGAGATATTTTCAGTGCCTTCAACGATATGTTCAGTGGCGGAAGAAACCGTGCGGGAGGTGCTCCTTTTGGCTTTGAAGAGGTATTTGGCGGAGGTGGCGGCAGAAGAGGCCGTCAACCGAGCGGTATTCATGGAACCGATCTAAAAATACGCCTCAAGCTTACTCTTGAAGAGATCGCCAAGGGAGTTGAAAAAACATTGAAGATAAAAAAACAGGTTACCTGCAAGGAGTGTAACGGCAGTGGCTCAAAATCTGGAGTGACGGAAACCTGCCAGACCTGCCACGGTAGTGGTGAGGTTCGCCAGACCTCCAAAACGATGTTTGGGCAGTTTGTCAATATTGCCGCATGTCCGACATGCGGAGGTGAGGGGAAGGTAATCAAGGAGCGTTGCCCATCTTGTTATGGTGAGGGGATCAAGCTTGGTGAAGTAACGGTCAAGGTTACCGTTCCATCAGGAGTGGAGGACGGAAATTACCTGACATTGCGTGGCCAGGGTAATTCCGGGCCGAGAGGTGGCACAGCCGGAGATCTTATTGTCGTCATTGAAGAAATGCCGCACGAGCTCTTTTCCCGTAATGGCAACGATGTGATTTACGCGCTTGCTGTCAGTTTTCCTGATCTTGTGCTCGGTACGAAAGTTGAAGTCCCAACGCTTGACGGAGCGGTCAAGCTTACCATTCCTCCATCGACACAGCCGGAAACCATGCTGCGTATAGCGGGTCACGGCATAGGTCATCTGAGAGGGTCGGGCAAAGGCGACCAGTATGTGAAAGTCAATGTTTTTGTTCCCAAAGATCTCTCTCACCAGGACAAGGAGCTTTTGAAGGAAATGAAAAAATCTTCAGGCATTTCACCGTCGGCCCATAACGACAGGGATGCCAAAAGTTTTTTTGAAAAAGCCCGTGATATTTTCAGTTAGTGCGGGCTGAGAGAAAACGAGATAGAAAAGGCCGGGGTTCCGGCCTTTTCTGCGTTCAGTGGAGATCGTTATGCGTTCTGTTTTTATGCTTTTTCGTAAGCATTGACCACATCATCGACAAATTTACCGATGACGGCAGGTTCTGAAATCTCCTGTGGTGCAAAAATCTTTTCTGCCAGAATTGGACAGCCAGCAAGGTTAAGTTTCAGTTGGGGAAGGTAGAGCATGTTTGCCATCAGTTCAGGACTGCCGCAGGTCAGAAAGAGTGCGACTTTTTTGCCAGCAAGGTACTTTTTAAGGTTGCTTTGTATCAAAGCTCCGAGAAGCTGAGAAGAAACAACAAGATAGTAAATCGGTGCACCCATGATTACAACGTCAAAATCATCAACGAAGCTGTAATCTCCGGTGGTTTTGCATTTCGCTTTTTCGACATAGGCACCTTTTTCAGCCAGTGCGAGGCCGATCGAATCGATAAGCTTGTCGGTCGATCCGCCTGATGTCCGGCTGTCGAAAAGGATAATGGCTCTCATTGGTTTAGTCTGTGTCATAAGGAAAAAGAATGGTTGCTGTGAAACAGGGGGCTGGAATTATTGTAAAGGCTAAAATACGGTAAATAATTCTCAGACTGACTCTCTTGTGATGGTAAGTGCAAAAAAAAAGCGCCCCGTTGGAGCGCTTTTTTTGAACAGCCTTTATGAAGAGGGCTTGTCAGACAAACTTTGAGTAGATGTCAAGAAGGTCAGTGACCCTTGTTGAGTATCCAAGTTCGTTGTCATACCAGCCGACTACCTTTACGAGGTTGCCTGAGCTCATGGTGAGCAGTGAATCGAAGATACATGAGTGAGGGTTGCCGACGATGTCCTGTGAAACGATCGGGTCTTCACAATATTCGAGGAATCCCTTCATTGGGCCTTCTGCTGCTGCTTTGATGGCAGCATTGATCTCTGCCTTTGATGCCGCACGGGTGAGAATTGCTGTGACGTCGGTAACGGAACCATCTGGTACAGGTACGCGCATGGCGAAACCGTCCAGGCGTCCGATCAGTTCAGGAATAACTTCGCCGATAGCCTTTGCAGCACCAGTGCTGGTAGGAATGATCGACAATGCTGCTGAACGTGCACGACGAAGATCTGAGTGCGGAAGATCGAGGATGTTCTGGTCGTTGGTGTAGGCATGAACAGTGGTCATGAATCCCTTTTCAATCCCGAAATTATCCTGCAGAACCTTCATCATCGGAGCAAGGCAGTTGGTTGTGCAGCTTGCGTTCGAAATGATCTCCTCTTTGCCGGTGATTGAGTCACCATTGACGCCGAGAACGATGGTTGCATCGATTTTGTCTTTTGCCGGAGCTGAAATTATAACTTTTTTAGCACCTGCGGTAAGATGCTTGGTAGCGCCTTCACGTGAGGTAAAGATACCGGTAGACTCGACAACCAGGTCACATCCGAGTTCTTTCCATGGAAGCGCTGCAGGGTCACGCTGTGCAAGAATGGTAATAACCTTGCCGTTAACCACGAGGTTACTGCCCTCTACGCTGACAGTGCCGTTGAATTTCTTGTGGGTAGAATCGTACTTGAGAAGGTGAGCGAGGGTTTTCGGGTCACAAAGGTCGTTGATTGCAACAATTTCATAATTCGGGTTGTTCAATGCCTGGCGAAAAACCAGACGCCCGATGCGGCCAAATCCGTTAATGCCGACTTTCACTTTTGCCATAATGTCGTTCCGGTAGGGTAATGAGTTAGTTAATTACATAATTGTCTTGTGCAGTGAACCTGAGACAAGGCAAAAAATATTACGGAAGATATAATTTCAAAATGAAAATATTCAGGACTTTTTTTGAAAACTTTCCGCCAAAAGGTTTTTCAGGTTGCCGAAGCTGCCATTGCTCAGTACGATAACAACATCTCCATCAATCAGTTGGCTTTCAAGAAACGCCACAATATCGCCGGGATAATTTTCAGGGTTTTTACCAGCAAGAAAAACAGTTTTGCCCTGTTTTTCCAACTCTTCCTTCAATCGGGCAGTGTCAAGGCACTCTTCGGGCAGATATCGTTCAGGGCGGTGAACCTTGCCCATGATAACAATGGAGGCCGGGCCAAAACATTCCGACATCTCCTGCTGGAAGATGTTGCGTGTTGTTGTGTTTGAGCGGGGTTCAAAACAGGTAACTATTCTCCGGCCGTCATAAAGATTGCCGAGAGCTTCCAGTGTTACCCTGACAGCAGTTGGATGATGGGCAAAATCCTCCACCAGGGTTATGTTGCGGGGGAATGTACCAATGATTTCCATTCGCCTTTTTGGGCGCAGAAAAAGGGGCGTTCCGCGCATGATGGCGTGAAAGGGGAGGCCTGTATGGGATGCAGCAGCAACTGCCGCAAGCGTATTCATGATATTGTGATTGCCGAAGAGCGGAATCCGGATGTTTCCGAGAAGCTCTCCTTTATGATAGAGATCGAACGAGGATGCTTCGTGGTCAGTCGATATGTTGCGGGCACTCCACTCCGACTCTTCGGTCAGACCAAACCGTTCAACACGGCAAAAGGCCTTTGACGCAACCTCAACGGCAACCGGATCGTCTCCGTTGACCAGAAGGGTGCCGTTACGGGGCAGAAGATTGACGAATAGCCTGAAGCTGCGCTTGATATCTTCCAGGGAGTTGAAAATATCGGCGTGGTCAAACTCGATATTATTGATTATGGCAATGTCAGGGCGGTAGAGGAGAAACTTGCTTCGTTTATCGAAATAGGCCGTATCGTACTCATCACCTTCAGTTACAAAAAAGCCCGCTTCGCTTTGACCAGATGCCCTGCAGCCGATGGAGAAATTTTCTGGGATACCGCCAACCAGAAATCCTGGTTTAAGCCCGCCGTGTTCAAGCAGCCATGCAATGAGCGAGGTGGTGGTGGTTTTGCCATGGGTGCCGGTTACCACTATTGAAGTGTTTTTGGCGATCAGGTGACGTCGAACCAGTTCCGGCATTGACACCAGTTCAAGGCGATGGTCAAGTGCATATTCAAGTTCAGGATTTCCACGGCTTATTGCATTGCCGACAACAACAACATCCGGTGATGCACTCAGCAGGTTTTCCTCTGAAAAACCATTGAAGTAGCGAATGTTATGATCATCGAGATAGGTGCTCATGGGAGGGTAGAGCTGAGTATCAGACCCTGTAATGGCATGACCTGCATGTGAAAGCGCAACGGCTACCGAAGCCATTGCTGTACCGCCGATACCGAGAAAATAGATGGAACTCATTGTTCAATCAATTGGATTGCCAGAGTTGGAGTATTTGGCTTATATACACAAAAAACATGAGAGAGTGCAACAGAACGGAGCTCTCTCTTCTCATGCTATTGAGAACTGTTTCAAGCAAACCAACATTCGCCTGAAAGAATCGTGGTCAATGGTAAGAAAGAATGAAATGAATCTGTATTTTACGGCACAGTTTCAATAGATTTCAACCATTACAAGTTATGCAATTTATAGACCTGCTTTCGCAGAAAGATCGGATACGTGCGGCACTTCTTCAGCGCATCGAAGGTATCCTTGATCGTGGCCAGTTTATCATGGGGCCTGAAGTGACCGAACTTGAGTCACGTCTTGCCTCATGGGTCGGCTCAAAGCACTGCGTATCATGCTCTTCAGGTACCGACGCCCTGCTCATGCCTTTGCTTGCAAAAGGTATTGGTCCGGGGGATGCCGTTTTCACTACTCCCTTTACCTTTGTAGCTACAGCCGAAGTCATCAGCCTTGCCGGAGCCACTCCAGTCTTTGTTGATGTTTGCCCTGACACCTTCAATATTGATCCTGATCTGATCGGGCACGCTGTTGATGAAGCGGTGCAACGTGGCTTAAAACCGAGGGCCCTCATTCCTGTTGATCTTTTCGGTTTGCCGGCAGATTATGACCGTCTTGGCGCAATTGCAAGTGCCTATAAACTCTGGATTCTTGAAGATGCAGCCCAGAGCTTTGGCGGCAGTTTCAGGGGACGCAAGGCAGGAAGTTTCGGCCTTGTCGGAGCGACCTCCTTTTTTCCGGCCAAACCGCTCGGTTGTTATGGTGACGGAGGAGCGATTTTTACCGATGATGATGAGCTTGACAAACTTCTGCGCTCAATCAGGGTTCACGGCAGCGGAATCGACAAGTACAGCAACGATCGTATCGGCATCAACGGTCGTCTTGATTCAATCCAGGCGGCAGTTCTTCTTGAAAAGCTTGCTATTTTCGACGATGAGCTCGAAGCACGTCAACGCATTGCCGACACCTACAGCAAAAGGCTGCAGGGAAGGGTCGTGGTTCCCCGCATCCCGGAAAACTACCGTTCCGCATGGGCGCAATACTCGGTGATTGCCGCTTCAGCAGAAGAAAGGGAAGAGATGATGCAGGCATTGCAGAAAGAGGGAATCCCAACGATGATCTATTATAAAATTCCGCTCCATCTCCAGAAAGCCTACGATTTTCTTGGCTATAAGAGAGGTGACTTTCCTGTTTCAGAAGATCTCAGCAGCAGAATATTTGCACTGCCGATGCACCCATACCTCGCGGAAGAGGAGATCGAAAAAATCTGCTCTGTCTTGCTTGCCTGATTTTTTTCAATGTTCATGCTGGAAGCTTCCGCCGGGAGCTTTCAGGCGGACATAGAGAGCTCCAAACATCACAAGGGCATTTATGGCGCCGACAACCATGAACGGCGCTTTCGGGCTCATTGAGTCAAACAATCTCCCGCCGATCAAGGTGATGACAAGGATTCCAATGGCGCCGCTGATATTGAACATGCCGATAACCGAACCCCGCTCTGCTTTCGGTGCTTCCTGTCCGATAAGCGACTGTGCCCCGAGAAAGGAGCTGATCTGGCCTATGCCGAGCAGCACAAAAAAGAGAATCGAACCCGGTTCATAAGGGTTGCCGATAAGTCCCAGCGAAAGATAGCCGATGCTTGCCAGTCCCATGCAGACAACGAGAGCGGTAACCCGGTTCCAGCGGTCGATGAGCGGCCCGATAACCGGAGCCCAGAGGAGTGCGGCGGCCTGTGAGATGATAAAGATCATCATACCCTTTTTGACCGCTTCAGCAGGAGCCATGCCCATGGCAATTCCGGCAGTCGTTCCCCACAGAGGAAGAAAGGTGCCGATAATAGACTGATCCCCCCTGGCCACAAAAGCCGCAGCGTAGGAGAGAAGGATTTTTGGATTTTTCGCACAACTGATACCGCTGATAAAGAGGGTGCGCAGTGCCGGGCGTTCATGGCTGCTCACTGGCGTTCCTCCCTTGAGACCGAAACCAACCACTACAGCCGCAACAAGCGAAACTCCTGCAACTGCAAGGTGTGTATAGAGCCCGGCATCATTGCCGCTGAACCCTTTTGCGACAAGCTGTTGCGGTAATCCTCCGAAAAACCTGTTCAGCACCACGATTCCAAGCCCGTTGAGAAACCCGGTCATGGCAATGAGTTTACCCCGTGACCGTTCGGCAGGGTAGTCGATCATCACAGTGGAAAGGCCGCCAGTCACCGCGACAATGCCGATTGCGTAAATCATCCTGAAGATGGTCAGTTCATCGACAGAGCGGGAGAGTGGGTAGAGTGAGTAAGCAAGCGCAAGAAGAACAAAGCCAGCACTATAGACAGGTTTTCGCCCGACTCGATCCATCAGTACACCGGCGGGTACAAACAGGAGCAGAGTCACAATTTCTGTCCAGAAAACAAGGTTTCCGCTGATGCGTCCCTGTTGGGAGGTCGGAATCTTCAGTTGCTCATTGAGGATGTAGGCCTGCCCGATTGAGACAAAGGTAATCAGTCCGATGGAAACGAAAGCTGCATAGAGAAAGGTCCAGCCATGCCGGGGCAGAACCGAAGGTGCCAGTACAACCGGGCCGATCTTGTGGGGTGATGCTTTTTCGTTCATTGAACAGTTATTTATTGGGACGCAATGTTGACAAATGAACTACATCAAGGAGATCGTTTGATTTGATGCCGCTGTCGTTGGTTATGATACAGGAGCATCCGGCCCTGATGGCTGTGGCATAATGCAGTGCATCGATAAATTTCTGGTTGTACTTTGCCCTTAACTGGGCAGCCAGGTCGAAGGTTTCTGCATCATGCGAATATATCGACAGAAAATTCTCTGTTCTGAAAAATGCCTTGATGCTTGCAATCAGAGCGAGGTTTCCTGACTGATAAGGCTTAACCAATATTTCGGCAATTACAGCATCTCCCGTGCAGCCAATGATTAAACCCGATGCAACAGCTTCAATGACAGGTTCAACCAGTGGAAAGAAATCGGGGTTCCGATCCAGAAAATAGATAAACACATTGGAGTCCAGATAGACCTGGTGACCCTGTAACCGGTCAAGTGTATCCTTTATCGTTCCCATGAGTCACGGCTTTTCTGCTGTTCAGTCTCAAGTTCCAGAGTTGTGTTACCCCAGACTCCCCGAGCAATACCAGCATAAGCCATCGCTGACTCCTTCCGTTTGTTTCGTGACATCGGAATCAGGGTAATAACCCCGTTCTTATAGGTAACATCAAGCATATCGTTTGGCTTGATGTTAGCCGATTCAGCAATACGGGCGGGTATGGTGATCTGGTGTTTGTTTCTGACGCGAGCT
>SZXY01000134.1 GCA_005843805.1 Chlorobium sp. | reverse complement strand
ACCGGAAACTCCTGCCGCAGCCAGATGGCCGAAGGGTTTCTCCGTTCGTTTGACAGTTCGCTCGAAGTCTATTCCGCAGGCACGCAACCGGCAGTAGCGGTTCACCCTCTTGCCGTAAAGGTGATGCGTGAAGAGTGGATTGACATCAGCGCCAACAGACCCAAGAGTGTCGAAGAGTTTCTCGACAAACCGTTTGATTATGTGGTGACGGTGTGCGACGGGGCGAAAGAGAGCTGCCCTCTGTTTACCGGACAGGTGGAACACCGCTTGCATATCGGCTTTGACGACCCGGCGGAGGCCGAAGGGAGCAGGGAAGAGATGATGGCGGTGTTTCGGCGCGTGCGCAACGAGATCAATCTCCGCTTCAGGCAGTTCTATAATGACAGTTTAACCGGAAAGTAAGCTATGGCTATTGCGGCAAAACAGTTGTCATTTCTTGACCGCTACCTGACGCTCTGGATTTTTCTGGCTATGGGCATTGGTGTGCTCTCAGGATATTTTTACCCCGGCATTGCGGGGTTCTGGAACCTCTTTCAGTCAGGAACCACGAATATCCTGATAGCTGCAGGGCTTATTGTCATGATGTACCCTCCGCTTGCAAAGGTGAAATATGAAGAGCTTGGTGATGTTTTTTGTAATACCAAAGTACTTGGCCTGTCGCTTCTCCAGAACTGGGTGATTGGCCCTGTCCTGATGTTTGTGCTGGCCGTTCTTCTGCTTTCCGACATGCCGCACTACATGGCAGGTCTCATCATGATCGGGCTGGCCCGCTGCATTGCCATGGTCATTGTCTGGAACGAGCTTGCCAAAGGGGACAGCGAATATGCCGCCGGGCTTGTCGCCTTCAACTCGATCTTCCAGGTGCTCTTCTTTTCCGTTTATGCGTGGATTTTTCTTACCGTCTTACCGAAGTGGCTTGGGCTTACCTCTTTTGTTGTCGATATCTCCATCGCCGACATTGCAGGTTCCGTCTTTATCTATCTCGGTATTCCGTTCATTGCCGGATTTCTCACCCGTTTTGTCATGATTCGTCTGAAAGGCAGGGAGTGGTACGAGGGAGAATTCATCCCCCGCATCAGTCCGCTCACGCTTGTGTCTCTGCTTTTCACCATTGTGGTGATGTTTTCGCTGAAAGGGGAGTATATCGTGAAAATTCCCATGGATGTGGTGCGTATTGCCATTCCCCTCCTGCTCTATTTCGTCATCATGTTTCTGCTCTCCTTTTACATGGGGCGCAAGGCAGGTGCCGACTACGCCAAAACAGCCACACTCTCCTTTACCGCCGCAAGTAACAACTTCGAGCTTGCCATTGCCGTAGCAGTAGCTGTGTTTGGTATCAATTCAGGTGAAGCATTTGCCGCAGTAATCGGGCCGCTTGTAGAGGTACCCGCCCTGATCGGTCTTGTCAATGTTGCGCTCTGGTTTCGGGAAAGATATTTTGGAGAGAGGGCAGAAGCATGAAAAAGAAGTGCCCTGAAGCGTTATTATTCGGCGACATTATAGCGCTTCAGGGCTTTACACTGGTTGTATTATTTGGGTTTTTCCCACTTGATCTGGTTTCCAGTCTTGGATGCGGCTGGCTGCTTTAGCTGAGTCGCTGCTTTTGCAGGTGCAGCTTTTGCTTTGTCGGCAGCCTTTACTGTATCGGCTTTAACTGGTGGTTTTGCCTGGTCAGCGGCTTGTACGGTTTCAGAAGCAACACCAAGCGAGGCGCCCAGTGAGGCCACGGCAGCAGCCAGTGCGATTACCTTTTTGGTTCTTTTGTTCATGGCAGTTCTCCTTGTGATAAGTGTTTTCAGAGATAGATTTTTGTCCATCGATGTAGCGCATCGAGATGCATGCGCATTTTTTCTTCCACAGTGTCAGGGAAAAAAGTTTGTGTTGTTTTGCAATAAGCTCTGAGGGCAGCGTCCATATCCATCCACTCAACGTTTTCAGGCAGATTGTCTTCTTCACTGTCGGAACACTCCTCTGGTTCGGGTAGTTCCTCGTCCGTTGAGCTGCTTTCAGCGACGGTCATCATCTCCCAGAGCAGCTTCAGATAGTTGTCTGCGGCAAGCATATAAGCCGCAGTATCCTGCTCTTCAAGATAGTTTCCGATTGTCTCGTGCTCGCTGTACTCTCCCTTGCATCTCTCATCAGGCTGTAATTCCGAAAACCACTCTTCACCCGTTTCGTTCACATGCCTTCCCAGAGGGTAAAGCCTGCAGACAAGTGGCCGGTCAGGATGAACAGTGCATCCTGCGGGGCCGAGAAATATGCAGGTGTCGTTATCGTCAAATTTCAGGAAAGAACTGTTTTCAATGGTGTAGCGTGCGATGCACTCTGTTGTTGAAATGCCGAGATTCCCGGCAAGCCGTGCAACCTCGTAAGGGTTAACCTGGATTTTTTTGTTCCTGCAGCAATGCAGGCAGCGCATGCAGGAGAAGCTGAACGGTGTTTGCCGATCAAGCCCGGTTCTGCGGATTGGTATCGCCAAAACGCCGTTCTCTCCTTGATGCTCCATGACGCAACTTTTTTGCTGAAGAGATAATTCATCAAGATACAAAGGGATTTGTTGTTTTTTACACCCGGAATGTAATTTTTTGGCAGTAAAAATTTGTTCTGCTGTTTTCAAAAGCTGCGGGATAAGCCATAAGTTGTTTTTTATCTGCCCCTTGCAGGATGCATAGCTCGCAACGTTTTTTCTGAAGATAATTATAGCGGTAATGATTGAGAAATGAAGAGCAGCTATACCTGACGTTCTTCGCCGCGTTTGACTAACTGAGTGAAATGAGGCTCGTCCCGAAAGCGCCGATTAA
>SZXY01000170.1 GCA_005843805.1 Chlorobium sp. | reverse complement strand
TTCTCAATCCCCATATCGATCGGGCGCAGCAGCAAGCGCGAAAAAAGGTGGTTATCGGAGTTGTCGAAGGTGATACTCATGATATTGGCAAAAATCTTGTAAAAACACTGCTCAATGCTGCCGGTTTTGAGGTCATTGACCTTGGCCGGGATGTGGCACCCCGGAAAATTGTGGATGCTGCCATTGCCGAAGGTGCCGATGTCATTGCACTCTCAACGCTGATGACGACGACCATGGATGGTATGGCTGCGGTTATTGAGATTCTTCAAAAGAGCGGATACCGTGATGCGTTCAAGGTTATCGTTGGAGGAGGTCCGATTTCACAAACATTCGCCGAAAAAATCGGTGCCGACGGCTATGCTCCGACAGCTCCTGCGGCCGTAAAGCTTTTACAAAAATTATTCAGGGAAACCGTCAATGCCTGATCGAATAATCAAGAAGCCTTTTTATAAAGATTCGCTTTTTCCATTGCAACGCCTTGAGGCTTATGGCAAGGGATTGGCGGTTGATCGTTTGCCATGTGTGCCGATTGTGGGTAATACTGCAGCAAGGGTTCTTGGCGTCAGTGTCAGTGAACTGCGCAACAATGGTAAAATTCTGGCTGATGCGCATATAGCCTCTTATCGACGCTTTGGGTACGACAACATCCGTGTCTTTACCGATCTCTACACTCTTGCCGAGGGTATGGGTGCCCGTATCAGGGTACCGGAGGATGAAACGGCTTTTCTTGGAGAACCGGCTATCGAGAGTGTGGCGGAAATCGAGAGTCTGCGACCTGTCGATCCATACCGGGATGGTGTTTTGCCGGAGCATCTTGAGGCGCTTGAACGGGTTGTGCAGGAGGTCGGTGATGAAGTGCCGGTAACATCTGCACTTACCGGACCTTTTACCAACGCCTCTTTTCTTGTCGGGGCAGTGACGTTGTCGCGGCTTGTTTTGAAAGATCCTGTTTCAGTTCACAAACTATGCAAGCTTTCACTGGAATCAGCACTTGCTTATGCCGAAGCAATTTTTGCTGCAGGTGGCACTCCGAGTCTGACCGATGCAATGTCATCTTCGACGGTCATCAGCCCGAAACAGTTTGAAGAGTTCAGTTTTCCCTATCTGAAAATCCTGGTTGACTATATCCACTCAAAAGGTCGCCCGGCGACACTTCATATCTGTGGCAAAACAAATCTGATCTGGAACAAGATGGCCGACACCGGCGCGGACTGTCTCTCGATTGATAACGATGCAGACCTGCTTGACGCAAAACTGAAAGTCGGTCACCGAGTCAGGCTCATGGGAAATGTTCATCCCTCAGCCATAATGCTTCAGGGTTCGCGAGAGGATATATGGCGCGAGGTTTACCGGTGTGTTGCAGCAGCACACGATAATCCGCGTGGTTTTGTTGTTGCTTCGGGTTGCAGTCTGCCCACGGAGACGCCGCTGGAAAATATTGATGCCATGCTTGATGCTGTTCGGGAAATCGGTGATCCCGCAGCAACCGGGCGACTGCTTGTTGCGGGATTTCAGGATGAACTTGTGAATAATTCTTTGAAATAATGAGTGATATCACCCCAAAAATCCGCCTTCTCAACGTTCTGAATAAAAAAGAGACAGATCGACCTCCGGTGATCTGCATGGGCGGCATGATGAATGCTTCGATTGTTGAGGTCATGGAGAGAAGCGGTTATACCTTGCCTGCTGCTCATGATAATCCGGGATTGATGGCATCGCTGGCAGGTGCAATTCAGGAGCAGACGGGCTTTGAAAATCTTGGGGTTCCATTTTGTATGACCGTTGAAGCCGAGCTGCTTGGCAGCCGGATAGATAAAGGTACTCTGGCATGTGAACCGAAAATAACGAAGGAAGCATTTCCTTCCGCAGGGCAGGTCATTTTTCGTGATCTTGACGAGATGGTTGAGTCCGGACGTATTCGAACGGTGACTAAAGCAACTGCCCGATTGAGCGAACGGCACCAGCATTTACCCGTCATTGTCAGCTTGACCGGGCCAGTGAGTACAGCCGCTTCAATTATCGATCCGATGACTTTCTACAAGGAATTGCGCAAGAATCCGGCAGGGGCTCATCGGGTTCTTGAATATGTGACGCAACTGCTGATAAGGTTTGCTGAAGAGTCAGTCAGGGCTGGTGCTACGGTCATAGCGATTGGAGACCCTTCGGCCACAGGAGAAATTCTTGGCCCTGCGATGTTTCAGGAATATGCCGTGCGATACCTCAATCTCCTGACAAATGCCATTCAGCGCCTCGGAACGCCGGTAATTCTTCATATATGCGGCAAGATCGAAAGTGTCCGCTCGCTTGTGCCGACTCTTCAGGCCAATGCTATAAGTACAGACGCAATGGTAAACCTCGCGAAACTCAAAGAGGATTATCCCTCCATTACAACCATGGGCAATCTCAGTACCTATGCATTGCAGTGGGGGACACCTGAAAAAATTGCCGTACAGACACGCAAACTTGTTGATGATGGCATTGATATTATCTCGCCAGCCTGTGGTCTCTCCACATCGACCATGCTCACCAATATTTGCGCCATGACCAGAACGGTTCAGGGAGATTAAAGTCATGCATGATGTTTTTTTTCTTAGCCATGAGAGGATTGTGAGCGTTCCTGCTGGCACCTCTTTGCTTGAGGCTGCGCACCTCGCGGGAATTGTTCTGGAATCCCCCTGTAACAGGGAGGGGACATGCGGAAAGTGCGGGGTTGTTGTGCATGGAGAGGATCGCCTGAACCTGCGTTATGAAGAGAGCGGACACAGGCTGACGGGAGAAAAGGAAGCTGATGGGTGGGTTCTGGGTTGCCAGGCTTATGTTTATGGAGCGGTCAGGGTGAGTGAAACAGTGCGCTCAGAGCGGGGACTTGCAATTGTTGTTGATGGAAAACGCCGTCAGGTTCCGCTCGATCCCTTGTTCAGAAAGGAGTTTGACAGTATCGGGAATGTTACCCGTCTGCTCCTTGGAGATCGTCTGGTTGATATCCAAACCGGCAATACTGAGGCAAACCAGTATGGCGTGGTCGTAGATATTGGCACGACAACGCTGGTGGTTGTCTTGCTGGATCTGAAAAATGGTATCGAGCTTGGTACGATTTCTTCGCTCAATCCCCAGGCTTCACATGCACAGGATGTTCTTTCCCGGATTAAACTTGGTTCATCTCATGAAGGGTTGAGGCTTTTGCATGATGAGTTAATGAGAGAGCTGAACAGGATGGTTGCCCGGCTTGCAATCTCCGCAGGAATCAGCCGTTCAGATATTTATGAGGCAATCTTCAGTGGAAATACGACCATGCTGACCATTGCCGCGCGAACTTCTCCAGCCTCCCTCGGGAGATATCCATATCAAGTGTCGGTTCCGACAGGATGTTCATTTTCATCAGGTGAGCTTGGTTTTGAGATAGCTGAAAAAGGTTCAGTATGGTTTCCTCCTGTCGCTTCAGCTTATGTTGGTGGGGATATCATTTCAGGAATCATGGCGGCAGATTTGCTGAGTCTGAAGGGGAGAACGTTATTTGTCGATATTGGAACAAACGGCGAAATGGTTCTGGCTGAAGATGGGAAGCTGACTGCCACTTCAACTGCCGCCGGGCCTGCTTTTGAGGGAATGAATATCTCGTGCGGCATGAGAGCCACTGATGGAGCGATTGAGAA
This sequence comes from Chlorobium sp., assembly GCA_005843805.1. GTDB lineage: Bacteria > Bacteroidota > Chlorobiia > Chlorobiales > Chlorobiaceae > Chlorobium. The sequence continues at coordinate 8,608 of SZXY01000170.1, read as the reverse complement.
GGTCAGGCTCCATAATGGAATTGTTGAAGTTCAGACGATTTCGGCTGCTTTGCCCACTGGATTGTGCGGGAGTGGTTTGCTCGATGTTGTGGCGGAATTAAGTCGTGAAGGAGTTGCTGACAGGAATGGACGGTTGGCAAAACCTGGCTCGAAAGCTTTTGAAAGATGGCAACACTCTCTGGAAATGGATAATGGGCGTATTCGTTTCAGGCTCTCGCCAAAAGTTACTCTGAGCCAGCAGGATATCCGGCAGGTTCAGTTGGCCAAAGCGGCAGTTCGAGCTGGTATCGATATGCTGCTGCTGAAATGTTCGATTCTCCCCGAGGATGTTGACTGCGTCTTTATTGCCGGTTCATTTGGGGTGCATTTACAGGTTTCAAGTCTTATTATCCTTGCTCTTTTGCCTGAAAGCTTTGCTGAACGGGTAGAGTTTCTTGGAAATACATCGAGAAGCGGGGCGGAACTTTTTTTGCTGAATCAGGAGACTCGGCTTGAGGCAGCTTCAATGGTGAAGCAAATGAGGGTGCTTGAGCTTTCAGGTGAACCGGAGTTTGAAAAGCTTTTTTTACATGCGTTGGCATTTCATCATTCAGAAGAACGAAAAGTGGAGAGCGAAAAACATGGCATCTGAGACAAAAAACAAAAAAAAGCAAAAGCAGGAACTCAGTTGTTCCGAGTGTGCACAGCTCAATTGTTATCGGCAAGAGGGGAAATTTCCTGATTTCTGCCTGACTGAATCAATTGATGATGAGAAGATGGAGGCTGTAACAAACCAGTACAGGGGGGAGAGTCTCGACGCGAGAATAGCCCGGGCTTCTGCCGAGGTTGAGGGCACTTACTATGGAAAGTTGACCCGTGTCGAGGAGATTATAGCATTTGCCAATCGTATCGGAGCTAAAAAAATCGGACTTGCGACCTGTATTGGCCTGTCGGAAGAGACGAAAATTTTTGTCAAGGTTCTGAAAATTAACGGCCTGGAGCCTTATGCAGTGCTGTGCAAGATTGGCTCTGTTGATAAAAGCGATATAGGCATCGGGGATGAACTGAAAATTCAGAAGGGCTCGCATGAAGCTATGTGTAACCCGATTCTGCAGGCGAAACTGCTCAATGAGAGAAAAACGGATTTAAACGTTGTTATCGGGCTCTGTGTCGGGCACGATTCACTTTTTATGAAATATTCCGATGCTCCTGTGACAACACTTATTACCAAGGATCGATTGCTTGCACACAACCCTGCGGCAGCACTCTACACGAGCGGGTTTTATTATAAACGGTTGTTCACTGAGGATCGCAATTTATAAGTCGATTTTGTAAAACGAGAGGAGGAGATGATAACCGATGAGTGAAAAGAAATTCTGGCAGGAGGAGATTGAGACGCTCGCCCGGCCACAATTATCAGCATTGCAGCTCAAGCTGCTTCAGGAGCATCTGGCGTTTGCTTACAGTCGCTCACCCTATTACCGGCAGGCATTTGATGAAGCCGGAGTGAAGCCTGCCGATCTGAAATATCTTGAAGATCTTGGCCGATTTCCCTTTACCGACAAGAAGGTGGAGCGTGACCGGCAACTCTTTGCTCCCGACCTGGGTGATATGATTGCTGTGCCGGAGGAAGAGATAGTTTTTGTTTCCGCTTCGAGTGGTTCGACAGGAGTGCCAACGCTCAGTCCCTTCACAAAAAAGGATTTCGATGATTTTCAGAATGTTGAGTCGCGGCTCTTCTGGGCTGCCGGTATGAGACCAAAAGACCGCTACCTGCACGCACTCAATTTCAGCCTCTTTGTTGGCGGGCCTGATGTCATTGGTGCCCAGAATCTTGGCGCTCTTTGCATCTGGGCGGGAACGGTTCCTTCCGACAGGTTGCTCTATATCATGAAAGAGTTCAAGCCGACAATTACCTGGACAACACCCTCCTACGCCTGGCATCTCGGAGAAAGTGCCCTGAAGCAGGGGATTGACCCGAGACGTGATCTCTCTATCCGTAAAATTATTGTCGCAGGTGAACCGGGAGGCTCTATTCCCGCTACACGGAGTGCCATTGAAGAGTTATGGGGGGCTGAGCTGTTTGATTTCTATGGACTCTCCGATATTTTCGGCGCTTGTGCAGGAATGTGCTCCGAAAAAAACGGGTTGCACCTGGCAGAGGATCATATTCTGCTCGAAGTGCTTGATCCGGATAGTCTGCAACCTGTTGCGGATGGTGAACCAGGAGAGATGGTTTTGACGACTCTCCAGAAACAGGCAAGACCGATGATTCGATTCCGTACCGGTGACATTGTTGTCCGTTTGCCGGAATTGTGCCCATGCGGTCGCACCCATGCCCGTTTTCTTGTGCAGGGACGTATTGACGACATGATTATTGTGTCGGGAGTCAATCTTTTTCCCAGTGATATAGAATATGTGGTCAGGGGTGTGGAGGGTTTGACCGGCGAATATCGCATTACCGTCTATACTGAAAACAGACTGGTACGGTTTGATGTGGAGGTTGAAACTGCCGATGGATATGAGTCTTGTGGCGATATGCTCTCCCGTCAGGTCATTGAGCAGATAAAGCAACGTTCAGGTGTTCAGCCACGCAATGTCAAGGTTCTTGCCAACGGAACCTTGCCCCGTGCAACCCACAAGGCAAAACGGGTTGTGGATTTACGCAATGTCGAGGAGAACGCGAAAGGTCAGGGAATCTGAGTCAATTGCAGGAATGGACTGTTCATGGGCGTGAATTGCAGCCCGTTATGCCCGGTTGAAGAGCAGTAGAATAACAGGAAGGCAAACCAACGAAAACAGGATTAACCGGTGCCAGAAACAAGCCAGCGAACCAGTCATTTTACCGAATCGATCATACGGAAAATGACCCGTGTAGCAAATGCCTGTGATGCAATCAATCTGTCACAGGGGTTTCCCGATTTTGATCCACCCGCGCCACTCCTTGCCGCTGCAGAGCGTGCAGGCAGACAAGGTCCCCACCAGTATGCGGTTACCTGGGGAGCGCCAAATTTTCGTCAGGCTTTCGCACGAAAACAATCAAGGTTCATGGGTATTCCTCTTGATCCCGACACGAACGTGGTTGTGACTTGCGGCAGTACGGAAGCAATGATGGCGGCCATGTTGACTGCCTGTAATCCCGGAGAGAAGGTTATCATCTTTTCACCCTTCTATGAAAATTACACGGCGGACACAATACTGACTGGTGCAATTCCGGTCTATGTGCCATTGCGGCCACCGGATTTTTCTTTTGACCCTGTTGAACTTCGGCGCGCTTTTGAGCAGCACCGACCGAAAGCATTGATTCTTTGTAATCCGGGCAATCCGACAGGAAAAGTTTTTTCGCTCACTGAATTGGAAGAGATCGCCAGGCTTGCCATTGAATTTGACGCCTTTGTCATCACCGATGAGGTCTATGAACACATCGTTTATGCTCCTCACAGGCATCGAAGCATTGCTGCCTTGCCGGAGATGTTTGAGAGAACCATCACCTGCAGTTCGCTCTCCAAAACCTATTCGATTACAGGATGGAGGCTTGGAACCGTGGTGGCTGCGCCACCTGTTGTGGATGCTGTCCGCAAGGTGCATGATTTTCTGACGGTGGGCGCCGCCGCCCCTCTGCAGGAAGCTGCCGTTACAGCGCTTGATTTTCCGGATACCTATTACGAAGAGCTTCTGGCGGCTTATACCCTGAAACGGGACATTTTTCTTGGATGGCTCGACAAGGCCGGACTCTCCTATACAGAGCCACAGGGAGCCTACTATGTCATGGTCGATGTCAGCGGGTTCGGGGTTACCGACGATGTTGCATTCTGCCAGTGGATGGCTCGAAAGGTTGGGGTGGCGGCAGTGCCAGGCTCAAGTTTTTTCCGTGAACCGGTTCACCATTTTGTACGCTTTCATTTTGCCAAACGTCCAGAAACCCTTCATGCTGCGGGTGAACGTTTGACGAGATTAAACGAGTCAATAAAATTCTTCCATAATGATTGAGATTCGGTGGCACGGAAGAGGCGGACAAGGTGCTTTTACGGCAGCCCGGTTACTGGGTGTTGCCGTAACGCTTTTTGAGAATCGTTACGCACTTGCGTTCCCTTCGTTTGGCCCTGAACGAAGGGGTGCACCCGTTCTTGGGTTTACCCGAATAGATAATCAGAAGATTGCTGATCGCAGTATCATTTCTGAATGCGATGTAGCTGTTGTGCTTGATGACACTTTGCTTGATGCCTCTCTCTTTGCGGGATTACGAGCCGGAGGATTGTTTCTTCTCAACAGTGCGCGCAGCGAATTGCCGATTTCTCCTCCCGATCATGTCCGGACAGTTCTTGTCGATGCGACTTCGCTTGCACTGCGCTATCTGGGCCGCCCGATTACCAATACTGCAATGTTGGGTGTCTTGGCTGCATCGAGTGATCTGGTCGGGATTCAATCGCTGATCGCTGCGGTGAGAGTGGAGATGAAAGGAGTCCTGGCAGAAAAAAATATTCTGTTGCTCGAAGCAGCATACAGTGCCTCAGGCGGAGGTGCATCATGAATTTTCCTGAAAGAAACCGTTCGTTCAAGCCTCCAAAGGAGCTTAAAGATTATCCCGTGGGCACAGCATTTCCTGCGGGACATCTTGTTGACACAAACGCTGCATGGCGGAGCCTTCGTCCTGTGATTGATGCAATAAAATGCTCGAACTGCCTGATATGCTGGCTGCTCTGTCCTGATGGTGTCATCCACCGAAACAGCGAGGGTGGCCTGGAGATCGACTATGATTTCTGCAAAGGGTGCGGAATATGTTCAAAAGAGTGTCGCCAGAAGGCCATTCGCATGGAAAGTGAGGGAGAATGATGGTTGAGAAGAGGGCGTTTATTTCCGGAAATGAGGCGGTGGCGGCTGGTGTTTGTCTTGCACGCCCTCATGTGATTGCGGCATATCCGATTACACCGCAAACCACGGTGATAGAACGGTTGGCGGAAATGGTTGAGGATGAATCCCTCAGGGCGGAATATCTGCATGTTGAGTCAGAGCATTCGGCGCTCTCTGCCTGTATCGGGGCATCTGCCGTCGGCGCACGAACATTCACGGCAACATCATCACAAGGGTTGCTCTATATGGCGGAATGTTTGCACTATGCCAGCGGGGGGCGTTTTCCGGTTGTGATGATGAATGCGAACCGTTCGGTTGCCTTGCCCTGGAATATCTATGGCGATCAGCGCGACTCGCTGTCACTGCTCGATTGCGGCTGGATACAGGCTTATGCGGAGGATGCCCAGGAGTCGCTTGACATGATCCTCCATGCTTATGCAATTGCCGAGCATCCCGATGTGCTCACTCCCATGATGATCAATCTTGACGGATTTGTCATTACACACACCTATGAACTTGTCACTATTCCTGCCCAGTCGGATGCCGATCTCTTTCTGGCACCATTTCAAACATCAAACAAGATGGATTTTGACTCCCCGATGAGCCTTGGTTTTACGGCAGGCCCAGCTTATAACCAGGCATTCAAGCAGTTGCAGCATCTGGCCATGCTCTCTGCATCGAGGGTTATTCGGGAGGTTGAGGAAAAATTCGGGCAACTTTTTAAACGAAACTATTCCGGTCTGCTCGAAACCCTCTACTGTGACGATGCAGAGTACATTATAGTTACTCTCGGAAGTGTGGCTGGAACCCTCAGGCCGGTTATTGAGCGGTTGCGCGCTCTTGGAGAACGGGTTGGACTTGTACGCATTCGTTATATGCGGCCCTTTCCTCTCGAGGAAATCAGAAAAGCCCTTGCAGGGGCGAAAGCTGTCGGGGTGCTTGAAAAAGATATCTCGTTTGGTTTCGAAGGAACCGTTTATACCAATGTGAATTCGGCGTTGATGAGCGCAAACCTCATGCGGCCTCGATTGCGGAACTTCATTGGAGGTTTGGGTGGTAAAAATATCTCGGCCCAGGATGTTGAAATGATGTTTTCGCGGTTGAAGAGCAGTGATGAAGGTGAAAGGGTAGAATTTATCTGAACAGTTCAGTGGGTATTGAGAGCATGCGAAATCAGGCAGAAAAGAAGACATCAATTCGCGACTTGAGTGATCGCGAGTTGTTTTATGGACACAAGGCTTGTCCCGGATGTGGAGGAAGCCTTGCCTTGCGGCTTGCCCTTAAAGTGCTGGGAGAGCGATCTTATGCCGTTGTTCCGGCAGGATGCATGTCTGCGGTTGGTTTTATTTTTCCGCAGATGGCATTTGGCTGCAATGCGATTATTTCCACTTTTGCCGGAACAGCCTCAATGCTTTCAGGCGTCGCAGCAGGTGCACGTGCACTTGGAATCAAGGATTTTCATGCCGTGGGTTTTGCCGGTGACGGGGGTACTGCCGACATTGGCATTCAGGCGCTCTCAGGTGCCATAGATCGTCACGACAAGATTATCTATATCTGTTATGACAACGAGGCTTACATGAATACAGGTGTCCAGAAAAGCGGACTGACGCCCATCGGAGCAAGGACAACAACCTCGCCTGTCGGTCAGCGCCTTCGAGGATCGGTTAACCGGAAAAAACCAATGTTTGAAATCGTTGCAGCTCATGGTATTGACTATGCCGCTACAGCAAGTGTTGGCTACCCTCTGGACTACCTCCGCAAGCTCGAGCATGCACGACATGTGGAAGGCACCTCCTACATTCACGTATTTTCGCCCTGTCCCGTCGGTTGGGGATATGAAACTGCCGATACCATTGCAGTTGCCAAAAACGCGGTTGATTGCGGTTTGTGGTATTTGGCAGAATTTTCAGAAGGCAGGTTTGCTCTAAACCATAATCCCGCTGAGCTTACCTCCGTTCGGGACTATTTGATGGGTCAGAGTCGCTTCCGACATTTGCAGGAAGAGGATATAAACGCCATTCTTGCCCAGAGAGAAGCCTTCTGGACACGCATTCACCGGGAATGGAGAGTATGAACGCTGTTCATATTGAAGCCAGATCTGAAATTGAGAGGGTTGTTTTGTTTCATGCCCAATCCGGAGTGCTGTTTTTTCTCCCACTGATCTCCCCGATGCAATTCAGGCCACCTCATTCTTTTCATCTTTCGCTCATGCCTTGTCTGTCCTTCACGGCAAAATGGTGAGCGGGCTCGCGAAAATGGATTGGAACAGGGGCCTTGCTATCCCATAAACACGGTATTTTTATGGTATATGCTTGGATTTCTTGAAGATATAAGGCTTTTTAACAATTGTTAATCAAATGATACTCTTATGCGCTTTCAATTTTTATCACATAACGATGCATTTGTCAGCAGCTTGTCAAGCTGTTGTTGCTGGAGGGAACGCTGAAGGGCGGAATACCGGATTATCGACATAACAGACCTGCTGAGCAGGGTGGATTATTTCGAAGTCGGCTTTTCGTCTCTGAAGGCTGGCTTTTTTTTTGACAGGTTTTACATGACACATAACAGGAATAACAAAAAAATAACGAAAGGAGTATGTAATGAAAAGAGTTTTATCGCTTGTTGCAATGTTTGCAGTGCTTTCATACGCGTCACCAGCTTCGGCTGAGTTGAAGTTTGGTGGGGATGTCTCTGTGCGTGTGAGAGATGAATCTTTTGATGCTGCCCATCAAAGCACAGCCCCGGACAATTTATATTATCAGTACCGTGCAAGACTGAATGTTGCGGGTGATTTTGAAGGTGGTTATCTTTTCAGGGCACTGATCAGCAATGAGGCACCTGGTTTTTCCGGTAGTGGCGGAGCAAATACTACTGCCAAGATTGGTGGCGGTGGTGGTTGGCAAACTGTAGGCTATGGAAACACTGAATTATATACGGTTGGTTTTTCACAGCTTTATTTTGGACGTAATTACGGAGAGAGCCATTACCTTCTCGGTCGTCTTCCGCTCAATTCAACCAACAACCCGGTTTTTGATATTCACCTCTATCCCAAAAATCCTCTTGACGTTCCGGCGACTACGTTTAATAATGACAGGCTTTTTGGTGTCAATTACGGAACAAAAATTGGATCAGGTGACCTGAACGTTGTGGTTGGAGTCTTTGACAATCTTTCCAAAAATAATACCTCTGGAACGGGTGATGGAGCTCTGAATGATGGTTATGCTGCTGTTGTGAGCTACAAAACCAGGATCGGAGATGTTACTGTTGAGCCGCAGGTTCTTACTGCCTTGAACCAGCATGATACGGTTACTCAGACCACTTACTCCACAGGTCTTCCTTTCCATCAGGGCATCAGGCCGGTTACTTTTGGTGCAAACGTCAGTGTTCCAGCCGGTGACGTAAAACTTGGATTCAGTGGATTCCATACCAGTGGTCATGGAACAACTCCATCCAGCACAATCTATGCAAATCCTGGAGCAAATGTTGATTATTCCGGTTATCTCCTGAGGGCCAAAGCCGAGTACGGGCCGTTCCTTGCCTGGTATGACTATAACAAAACTACCGACAGGTCGGACAGCATTACGCACAAGTATACCAACAAGTTTGTCTGGGCACAGTACAAGATTCCTGCTGGAAAAATCAGCATTCAGCCAACTGTGCGTTACCTGACAACAAGTGATAATGCAGCTACATCCGAGACGAAAACCAGTCGTCTGCGGTCAGAACTTTGGGCGACATTGACATTCTAAAGTTTCTCCGTTCATCCGGGCGTCACTTT
>SZXY01000147.1 GCA_005843805.1 Chlorobium sp. | reverse complement strand
CGGCTCCAGCAACGACGATGAAGAGCTGTTTGCGCATTACGCCTGGAATATGGCTTTATCCGAGAGCCTTTATACGCCGCTTCAGTGTCTGGAAGTAAGCCTTCGAAACAGTGTTCATGATGCAGCAAGAGCATATTTCAAAACTGACACATGGTTTGACCTGCCCGGCATACTGTCCCTGCAGGAAATCAACAAAGTTCAAGAAGCAAAAAACACTCTTGTCAAAAGCAATAAGCCACTTGATGCGGGAAGGATCATCCCTGAGTTAACCTTCGATTTTTGGACGAGCCTGTTCGATGTCCGATATGAAAAAATTCTCTGGCCGTGGTTACTGAAACCGGTTGTTCCCAATATGCCCCGTCACATCAGAGTTAGAAAAAATCTCTCCAAACGTTTCAACCGAGTCCGAACACTCAGAAACCGAATATTTCATCATGAACCAATCTGGCATTGGCGCGATCTTCAAAGTCAACACGTTGATGCTCTCGAAACCATTTTCTGGGTAAGTCCAGCAATGAGGGCATTTGTGCAACCGTTTGACAGCTTTGCAGAGATTTACCAAAATGGTATTGGCAAGTACCGGAATATTATTATCGCCTTGCCATAAGATAGAATGTTCAACTTGCGGCTCGACCAGACCTCCAAAAATTATTGGGTTGGCTGGTCAGCCTTATGGAGTTACAGTACCGACTAATATTCTGATTGTGCAAGTTGGCAATGGACGATATGTAACAATTTGTCAGGATGAACTATCACTCCCACTCAATAGTTGCCGGAGGCTTTGACGAAATGTCGTAAGCTACCCGGTTGATGCCGCGCACTTCGTTGATGATTCGGTTTGAAACACGGCCAAGGAAGTCGTGTGGCAATGGTGCCCAGTCGGCGGTCATGCCGTCTGTGGATTCCACGGCCCGCAGAGCCAGCACATTTTCGTAGGTGCGTTTGTCGCCCATCACTCCTACTGACTGAACAGGAAGCAGCACGGCAAATGCCTGCCAAACCTGGCTGTAAAGGCCGGTTGATTTCAACTCGTCTATAAAGATCTGGTCGGCATCACGCAGTATGTCGAGTCTCTCTCTTGTGAGCGAACCGAGTACCCTGACGGCGAGACCGGGGCCGGGAAAGGGGTGGCGCATGAGGATGTTTTCGTCCATGCCGAGTTCACGTCCAACGGCGCGTACCTCGTCCTTGAACAGCTCCCGAAGTGGTTCGATCAGCTTGAGCTTCATGCGTTTTGGCAGTCCGCCTACGTTGTGATGCGATTTGATGGTTTCCGAAGGGCCTTTGACGCTGACGCTCTCAATGACGTCAGGGTAAAGGGTGCCCTGCACAAGGAATTTCTCATCGTGCATCTGCTCTTCGAAGACCTGGATGAAGGTTCTGCCGATGATTTTGCGCTTCTTTTCAGGAGATGCAATGTTTTTCAGGCGTTTGAGGAACATGTCGGTGGCATCGACAAGCGTGACGTTGAGGCCAAGGGGTTTGAGAAAGCTCATCACCTTCTCGGCTTCATTTTTTCTCAGCAGGCCGTTATCGACAAAGACGCAGTGGAGCTGTTTGCCGATGGCTTTGCTTACCAGTACAGCGGCAACGGTTGAGTCTACACCGCCACTGATGCCGCAGATAACGGTTTCGTTGCCTGCCTTGCGGCGGATTTCGTCGATCTGGTGTTCGATAAAACTTTTTGACGACCAGTCTGGCTTGATGCCTGCAATATCAATAAGAAAATTCGAGAGAAGTTGTTTTCCGTAAAGGGTGTGCTGCACCTCGGGATGAAACTGCAGACCGTAAACTTTCAGCGCGGCCTTGCTGCCAAAGCTTTCAATGGCGCACATCTCGGAGTTTTCGCTGGTAGCCGTTATCCTGAACCCTTCAGGAAGGCGTGTTACCTTGTCGCCGTGGCTCATCCAGACATCGGAATCGGGAATATTGCGGAAAAGCAGGCTTTCGTGATCGTTGTCGTGGTTGACCAGAATTTTCGAGCGTCCGAATTCATGCTTTGCAGAGCTGGCTACCTCTCCTCCGAAATGTTTTGCTATGGCTTGCAGGCCGTAGCAGATGCCGAGGATGGGTATGCCGAGCGAAAAGATAGCCCCGTCGGGCAGAATGGCTGATTCGCCGTAGACGCTGGTTGGTCCTCCCGAAAGGATGAGAGCTCTCGGGTTGTGTTCCCGGATGGTCTCCGGGGAGGCGTTGTAAGGCAGAATTTCAGAATATATTCCCAGTTCACGAATCCGACGGGCTATCAACTGGGTGTATTGCGATCCGAAATCAAGTACTAATACCGATTGCATAAAAAAAACGGTTGAAAGTTATGTGAGCCGGAGATCAGAATGCTCTCTCCTGTTTCGGTTTTTCTGCCGGAGCGGGTTTCTTTGGTTCGGGAGCCGTAGCTGCATTTCCTGAAGTATCACCTGTTGCGTCGGACGATTGTACCGGATTGGACTGATAGAATTTAAAGCCTTTTGGCGTGTAATATTCAATATAGACGTCACTGCCGAGGAGATCGGAAGGTGTATTGGTCTGGACAGACATCGGGACGGCAATGACCGTTTCGGGAATATGGAAATATTTGTTTGAGAGTTTCAGTGTCGGATCTTTGTAGCACCGCTTCATAAAGCCAGCCCATATAGGAAGGGCTGCTCTTGCGCCCTGACCATACTCCATCGAGGTGAACTTGATGCGTTCGTCGTCAAATCCTGTCCATACAACAGCTACAAGCTGAGGGGTGAACCCTGCAAACCAGGCATCTCTCATGCTCTGTGTTGTGCCTGTTTTTCCGGCTGCTTCGATATCAAAACCGTAACGCCCACGGACAGCCGAACCGGTGCCTTTGTTGATGACATCCTTGAGCATCGAGATCATCACAAAGTTGGTGGTGGAGTCGATGGCAAATCGTCTGTTCAGGGTGTATTCCGAAAGAGGGCGGCTGTGCTTGTCCTCGATTTTCAGGATCGAGACCGGTTCGTTCCAGATGCCGTTGTTGGCAAAGGTCGAGAATGCTCCGGCCAGTTCAAGAGGAGTGACTTCCGATGTTCCAAGAGCGATAGAGAGGTTTGAGGCCAGAGGGGAGTTGATGCCCATTCTTTTGGCATAGCTGATGATTTCCGACGTTGTCAGTTGCTCGTAAGCAAGTCTTACGGTAACCTGGTTCAGGGATTGGCTCAGCGCTGAACGAAGTGTGGTCATTCCGCCCGACGAGCCGTCGGAGTTCCTTGGCGACCAGACAGTGCCGTTACCGCTTTTCAGGGCAAGGGGCTGATCAAGAACCCTGAAGTTTGCGGGCAGTCCCTTGTCGATTGCCGCAGTATAGACAAAAGGCTTGAAGGTCGAACCTGGCTGTCGTTTTGCCTGCCAGACATGGTCATACTGGTATTTGTAGTCATCGGGTGCAAATTTGTTGCCACCTACCCACGCCTTGACATGGCCGTTGGTCGGATCAATTGCCACAAGAGCCACCTGTATTCTTGTTTTTGACTGCAGCAGTTCGTTGAGCCAGACCGTGTCGGCTTTGGCCTTGGCCATGGCTTGCTGGTCGGAGAGGCCATCTTCTTTCAGACCTTTGTACTTCTCACTCTCCATGATGATCTGGTTTTTCAGAGCTTCAGGCCACCTCCAGGATCGGTCGAAAGCCGCCTGCAGTTCGGCCAGATGTTCAGCCGCTGCCTGCTGGGCATAGTTCTGCATCCGGCTGTCGAGAGTTGTCTGAATGGTCAGACCGTCACGGAAAAGGTCGATGTTTCCAAGCTTGGCGGATGGTTTGATGGTCTGGCGAATATATTCCGTAAAGTAAGGGGCCAATCCCTGATGGCTTACCGGAGTGTATTTGAGTACCAGCCTGGTTTTTTTTGCGGTTGCTGCCTGCTGTGGGCTGATGAATTTAGCCTTTTCCATCAATGAGAGGATAAGGTTTCGTCTTCCCAGGGCGCTGACAGGATCTTTAGCCGGGTTGTAGGCTGTCGGATTTTTAAGTGTCGCTATGAGGCTGGCGCTTTCCGGCAGGGTCAAAAGGCTGGCTGGTTTTCCGAAATAGGTATTGGCCGCCGCCTCTATGCCATAAGCGCCAGAGCCGAAATAGACCGTGTTGAGGTAGAGAGCAAGGATTTCGTCTTTCGTGTAGGTCTTTTCCAGTTCAATGGCTGTAATAAGCTCTTTGAATTTGCGGCCAATGGTGCGTTCCTGGCTCAGGTAAAGGTTTTTGGCAAGCTGCTGGGTAATGGTACTGGCACCTTGCCAGCGGCTGCGGCCCCTGAGAATATTTTCACCCATTGCCAGTGTCAGTCTTCTCAGATCGACGCCCCAGTGTTTGTAAAAGGCAAGATCTTCAGTCGCGATCAAGGCATGGCGAACCGAAAGGGGAATGGATTTAAGTGGAACGAAGGTGCGGTTTTTCAGAAAAAATTTGTGCAGGAGCACGCCGTCTTCCGAATAGACAAGGGAGGCAAGTTCCGGGTTCGGATTTTCAAGTTCCTGAAGGCTTGGAAGACCCAGAAAGGAGTTCGCCGCCTGTACTTTGGAGGTCGTCAGCGTTATGGCGAAAATCGAAGCAAAAAGAAAAAGCAGGCCTCTGGAAAATATTTTACTCACAGTAGCGATTAATCATTAATGTTGGCGCACGCTGTCATCACTGTGACAAGCTGCTCAGAAACGTCAGCTTGCTTGTCACTCAGCATTTTTTTGCGGATTCTTTTTATAAAATTGGTCAGAAAATTCAAAATGTTTTTTCAGCTCGGCGGCAAATATGACACTCTCTTCAAGCATTGGCAAATGGCCGAGATCCATGAACTTTGCAAGTCTGGTCGGAACAGATGTTTCGGCTTTGCGTCTTTCATAAAGAGTTATGGTGCCTTCCGGAGGAATGGTATTATCGGCCATGCCAACACTGCACAGGACAGGCGAGGCTATCTGGATCACATGACGGGTATAGGTTCTCAGGGCTTCAGGGTCAATGGAAAACTTGCCGACAGCACAGGTTGCTTCCTTGTCAGAGTGTGTGAAGTCATCAATAAGGATGTCGTGGTACTCTTTGGGGATCTCTTTGGTTGCCGCCCGTTTGATGAAAATGCTTCGTAAAGGTTCGGAATGAAAAATGTTGCGGAACTGCATGGAGACATCGATCAGTCCCCCAAGAAAAAAGAGGCCGAGCGAAGTCATGGGTGTCTCTTCGAAAATGCCACAGGCAATTATTGTGGCTGAAACAAGCGCTTCACGATAACGAATGCAGAGTTCAGTTGCAACCATGCCTCCCATCGAATGACCCACAATATGGAGGTTTCGGGACTTTTGCAGCCCGAGGTGCTCAATGAGCGCAGCGGCTTCATCGGCAAAGCCCTGAATGGTGAAGGAGGGTTTATGACCTTTGATGATGGTTTTTCCGGTACCGCTCTGGTCATAGATAATGCATCGGAAGTTTGCCGAAAGTATCTCAACCAGTGGTTTCCAGTATCGTGAAGAGATCGCCCAGCCGTTTACAAACAGTACGGCAGGTTTATCCTTTCCTGAAGGATCGGTCTCGGCACTATCTTCGTAGTAAAGCCTGCATCGTTCAGAGGCTAAATAACTCATGCTCTCTTACCTTGTTATTTTTTCGAAAACAAACCTTAATATATATAATAATAAGTTTTCTTCAGTCTACCCTCTCTTGGCAGAGTGACCGAAGGGTTTTGTGACTTTCGGGCCCAATGAGTACATTACTTCGCACAAAAAAAGAGGTCCTTCATTTTTAAAGAGTGAAAAAATGGGTTATTTCCTTGGTGATATGCTCGCTTCTTTCGCAGATTTTATTCTCCATATCGATACCCATCTTCAGATTCTTGCTGCCGAGTATGGCTTATGGCTGTACGGTATTCTGTTTCTCATCGTCTTCTGTGAAACCGGTTTTGTGGTTACACCCTTTCTGCCGGGTGACTCCCTGCTCTTTGCTGCCGGTACCCTGGCCTCAATGCCGGGTTCATCGCTCGATCCCCATCTGCTTTTTCTGGTATTTTTTATTGCCGCTGTGCTGGGTGACACCCTCAACTACGGGATTGGCAACAAAATCGGCCCTGCTGTGTTCAAGAAAGAGCGGTCACGCTTTTTCAATCCTGACCATCTTGAAAGAACCAATCTTTTTTTTGAAAAATATGGAGGCAAGACCATCATCATTGCCCGCTTCATCCCGATTATCAGAACCTTTGCACCTTTTGTTGCAGGTATCGGTACGATGCGCTACAGCCGTTTTCTTCTCTTCAATATTGTCGGTGCGCTTCTCTGGGTAGCTCTTTTCAGCTACAGCGGCTATTTTTTTGGACAGCTTCCTGTGGTGCAGCAGCACTTCAAGCAATTGATCCTTGCCATTATGGTCATCTCCCTCTTGCCACCGGTTATCGAGTACCTGAAACATCGCTTTGGTCGGAAGTAAGTGAATCAGGAATGTGTATAGATTGTTGATAACGTGATGCTTTATTGTTCGATATCTCCTCCTGCCGTTCGATTGCAGGGGGTGGCGTAAGGGGGTATTTTAGATTTAACTTGTTACATAAAAATGGTATAGCGTTTTTTTGTTTTTCAAAAAGTTTTTTTGCGGCGTTCTGATCGGAATTTATACCCTTATGTTGATTAACAGTGAAAATGTTGATAACCTGCGGCCAGAGAAGGTGATGCAGCCACAAGTCTTTTGCGGGAAAGCATGAGAAAGGGGAGCGACTCGAAAAAAATATTATAATAATTCATGGAATTTCTTATAATTACTTCCCTTATTGATAGCACAACGGCGTATAGCGCAGCCTGGTAGCGCACTTCCTTGGGGTGGAAGGGGTCGTGGGTTCGAATCCCGCTACGCCGACTCTCTTGCCTGCACTCCTTTCTCATTCTTCCTTTTCGCTTTCGCAGAGTTGTTGTCTGAAAAAAAGGGACAACAGTGACTGCAAGGACTTCAGTGACAAGAGGAACGAATGAAAGAAGACAAAATGATCCAGCTCGGAATTGTTCTTTCTTCACTATCTTTCCCTCATGGACACCCTTGCGAAACTACAGATCCTTTCCGGAGCGGCGCGTTACGACGCATCGTGCGCTTCCAGCGGAAGCAAGCGCGAAGGCAGCTCGTGTGGAACCGGCAATACCTCGCAAAGTGGCATCTGTCACTCATGGGCAGATGACGGACGTTGTATTTCACTACTGAAAATCCTGCTCTCCAACGACTGCCGTTACGACTGCGCCTACTGCGTTAACCGTTCATCCAATGCTGTTCCGAGAGCCTCATTCACTGCCCGTGAAGTGGTTGATCTCACCCTTGACTTTTACCGTCGCAACTATATCGAAGGGCTCTTCTTAAGCTCTGCGGTCATGCAGAGTCCCGATCACACGATGGAGCGCATGGTCAGGGTTGCCGAAACCCTGCGTGTCGAAGAGCGGTTCGGCGGCTATATCCATTTAAAAATCATTCCCGGCAGCAACAGCGAACTGGTTCGCAAAGCCGGCCTCTATGCCGACAGAATCAGTGTCAACATCGAACTGCCCTCGCAAGTCTCGCTTCAGCGGCTTGCACCCCAGAAACATAAAGATGCTATTCTTGAACCGATGGCCCTGATCGGCAGGGAGATACAGAACAGTCTTGTCGAGCGCAAGGCGAGTCGTCGAGCGCCCCGTTTTGCTCCGGCAGGCCAAAGCACCCAGATGATCATCGGGGCAAGTCCGGAAAATGACTTTCAGATCCTCCGCCTCT
>SZXY01000161.1 GCA_005843805.1 Chlorobium sp. | reverse complement strand
GATATTGCCGGAAATGCGCGGATGCCATCTATCAAGAGTTTTTATTTCCGTCAGTTAGAGTCTTGATAAAGCTCTGGGCATATCCGGCGATACCGGTTTTCCGTAACCCCCGTTTCAAGGATTTGCTTTAAGAGGAACTTGTATTTTTATTAATTTCAGATGTACCGTTTTTTTTTGCATGGATCATTGTTGAATAATTGATAAATGAATTGAAGATGGTATTTCGAAAACCGACTGTTGCAAACAGCAGATTCTGTTGGAGCAGTTCTTCTGAAAAGTCAAGTATGGAATTTGACTATTCCGAGCAGGACATGCCACAGACTCGACACCAGATGCCAAAAGAGATGGGTGAAGGCTGGTTTCAGTCATTTCACCTGCCTCTCAACATGGTCATTCGGCGAGGTATTGTACACTTTAAACCGGAAATTTCCGGGACTCTTTTACCGGTTGCAACGATTGAAGAAAAATTTTGGGAACCGGTTCTGTGCGTGCAGTCAGCAAGAAAAGGGAGGGTCATTCTATTGGGTCAGGGGCTTGGAGATGGCTTTATTTTTGGTCAGAACAATTGCCTGTTTGAGCATATCGATGTTCGCGACAGTATCGTCAAGCTTGATGCCAGCGAGAATCTTGAAATGACCACGCTGCTTATAGGCGATTCGGTACTTCGTGAACTGCTTGGCAACGAGTACGCTCAAGCACTGCTGGTGGCCCTGCGAGTTGAGCCAATATCTGCGATATCCGTCAACAATGTTCCGCAACACATCAATAACCTGCTTCATTCAAGTATCCCTGATCATCTGACCGGCAATATTGCCAAACTGCATATTCAGGCAAAAATACTTGATTACCTCTGTGCACTGGCACAATATTTTGTTGGTGCAGTTGACAATCCTCAGCCAGAATCAGAAATACAGGCAAGAATCATACAGATGCATGATGACCTTCTTCAACTTGAGGGAAAGGTTCCTTCGCTGAACGAACTGGCGAAACAGTATGATCTGACGGTACGCATACTGAAAGAGGGGTTCACCAAAATGTACGGCAAGTCTGTTTTCAGCTACATCTCTGAAGTTCGACTCAACGAAGCTCACGCCACGCTCCTGAAAAGTGATATGCCGATGAAAATCATTGCAAAAAATCTTGGCTATTCCCATGTCAATCACTTTATCAGTGCTTTCGGCAAGCAATTTGGCTATTCTCCCGGTAGTTTGAGAAAGAAAAAATGATTGCAAGCTTCTTTTGTTTCATGATCCTCACGATCACTCAAAGCTTTTTGCATACATCAAGCAGATCGCAAACCATTGTTTATGGTTTGTCCTGAAAGAAAAGGATGATGAATAACGGTAAACGTTTTGGTTAAGAATAACTTTTTCTTACCTTAGCACTCCATGACAACACTGTCAGGGCGAAGTGGCCGAGTGGTCAGGCAGAGGTCTGCAAAACCTTCTACAGCGGTTCGAATCCGCTCTTCGCCTCTCTTGATACCTTGTGTTCAAAAAAAAGCCTGCGTTCTGCAGGCTTTTTTTTGAACCATTTCAACTCTATCCGATCTTTTTCGCTCCGGAAAGAATAGCCGCCACAAGTTTTTCAATCGTGGCATCATCCATCAGCACCGGAATGTTCAGACAGATGCTGCTGCGCAGCATGGCACCGGTTTTTGGCCAGAGCGTTTCAAGATCGGTATTGCGATAACGATCATACTCCCCAAGAAGGTGACCCCAGACTCCGGCATAATGCCAGTCGAGTGCTTCGGGCAGAATCTTGGTGCCAAAACCATGTTCCATAAGGTGCGCCTCGAACTGCAGTGCTGCACTGCGATCCCTGACACGGAAAATCAGCGTATCTCCCTGCGAACCGCTTTCATCACTGAAGGGTCTGAGAATAATGTTGTCGAGGTGGCGGATACCCTCCTTGATTTTGCGCTTGTTCTCTCTCGACGCAGAAAGAATCATCTCGATTTTGGCAAGCTGGGCCAGGCCGATGGCTGCCGTGACTTCACTGATGCGCAAATTCAGCCCTTTTGAGCGTCTCGGGTCTTTGCCTCTCGGCAAACCGGGCAGGTGCATGTGGCCATGATCGGAAAACTCGGCTGCACGGTCGTAGATCTCTTTGTCGTTGGTTACAATAATGCCGCCTTCACCGGTGTGAAGAGTCTTTCCAGCGTCAAACGAGAATGAGGCCACACTGCCGATGGTGCCAAGTTTGCGTCCCTTGTATGAGGCGCCAAGCGCCTGGGCAGCATCCTCGACAAGCACAAGACCATGCTTGCGGCATATAGCCGAGATCTCATCCATTTTCGGCGAGGCCCACATTGGAATGGCCACCACAGCTTTGGTGGCTGGAGTGATTGCCTTTTCAACCTCTGCCGGATCGAGATGGTAGGTTTCATCAAGTTCAACCGGTACGGGCACTGCGCCGAGAGCACTTATGGCCTCAATCGGAGCAATAAAGGTCCATGCGGTCGTAATGACCTCATCACCGGGCGCTATCCCTGCCCCTGCAAGCGCACAATGAATTGCCGCTGTTCCGGAAGAAACCGCATGAGCATACTTTACCCCTATCCATGCAGCAAATTTTTCTTCAAACTCCCTTGTTTTATAATTACCCCCACCATAACGATAAAGATTGACCTTTTCCCTGCTGAAAAGCTCTTGTATTTCGGCCAATTCCTCTCGACCTATTAGTTCTGCGCCAGCCATATATATCCTGTTCTGTTTTTTTAGGTTAATTGAAAGACAACCGCCTTGGCCGATTCCTCGGTAAATTCAACCGGATTTCCAGAAAAAGATCCTTTCAGGGCTTCCGAGGCGTTGTGGGCAAATTCTGCCGCATTTCCCTTGCCATAGCCATAAGGCACAAGTGTTGGAATCTGCAGCTGCCGATAAAGTTCATCCATCTCTTCAAGCAGTTCCTGGGTCACCTCTCTTGGTGAGGGCGAAGAACGCATGGGATTGAGCAAAGCGTATTTTTCATAGCCCTGGCGGAAATTGTAATTCATGACCTCCTTGAGAAAAATCGCTCCCGCAAGACCGTGAGGCACCTTGTGCTTGACACCGAGATAGTATGCAAATCCGTTGGTAGGACCATCTCCTGAGTTCATGAGGGCTACTGTGCCGCAAACACTTCCAAGCGCAAGATCAAGGCGTGACTCGGCCCGATCGAGCTGGTTCTGCTGAAGGGCATAAAAGGTGCGCTGAAATCCCTCAACGGCAAAAATCCTGCTGATCGGAGTATGTTTTACTGAACCGAAACTGTCAACACAATGTACAAGACTGTCCATGGCTGAAGCAATAACACTTTCCATTGGAGCTGTCATGGAGAGCTGTGGGTCAATAACTGCTTTTTTCGGGAAATTTTTCCGGCTGTTGATGCCAAGTTTTCTTCCCTCGGCCTCGTCGATAAAAACCGCATTGAAACTGACCTCTGCACCGCTGCCAAGAAGTGATGGCACGGTTACAAGTGGCAGCGGGTCATTGACCCCTTTGGGAAATCCCTTGAGTGAGAGAGCCGGAACGGGGTTGGTCATGAGCAGGGCGATTCCTTTGCCAAGATCGAGCGTACTGCCGCCGCCTATGGCGATAATACCGTCAGGTGGATTGGCCCTGAAAAATTCCGCTACCGTTTCAAGATGGGCATAGGTCGGCTCTCCGCCAAATTCATTGCAGTAGACCACTGCGTTTGTATATCCGGAAGTAAGGTTCTTCAGGACATCCTGAAAATAATGGCTGTGAGCCACATTGGCATCATAGATGATTGCGGGTTTCTGCACCGACAGCTCTGAGAGATGTGCAGTCAGGTTCAGCGCTTCATTAACCCCGATAACAAGATCGGTGGATAAAAAGAAATTCATAAAAAAGAGTGATCTAAGGGTTCTGTTGCTTTACATCCTGGCCTGCCAGGTTTTTTTTATAGATGTAATACTCAATTAAATCTATTTCATCGAGAGTATCAATTTCCCAGGTTTGCCAAAACTCCATTTCATAGACCGTAAGCTTCTGGCCAATCCTGTTGTCGAATTTTCTGAGAACTTCAGGTGTGAAGATGTAGATAGAGCCGTTTTCAATAAACTGCGTTGGACGATCCTGGCGCATCCCCCGGTTGCGGTAATCGAAGTTGACGCTTTCCCACTTTCCTTCCCTTGACTCCCAAAGAGTCATGTCATCAATTTTGGTCGCAGATATGAGAGAATCAGCCCCCTGGCGTCGAAAAAGCTCTACCGCCCCGTCGATATCTCCAGGTTTGCGCAAGGGGGAGGTTGCCTGCAGAAACACAATGGTATCGAGCGTCGTCCGGTAGTCGCGTTCGATAAGTTCTGCAGCATGCAGAATGGCCGATTCCGAACTTGACTTGTCGCCGGAAATTTCCACTGGACGCTTGATCACCTCTGCACCGTATTCGGAGGCGACATTGGCAATGGCCTGGTCGTCAGTTGTCACAAAGACCCGTTCGATGCTCGACGAATCGAGTGCCTGGAGAATTGTCCATGCAAGCAGGGGTTTGCCAGCCAGCGGGTAGATATTCTTGTCTTTGAGGCCCTTTGAGCCTCCTCTTGCGGGAATAATTGCTACAGTATGCATAAAAAAGAGTTATCTGATATTGTCACCCATCGATCACCTGACGGCAGACATCGGCAATCATTCGGGAAGCCGATTTGTTCTGCAAAGGTGTCAGCGATTTTAATTCATCGGGATGCAGACCACAATGAACAACCTTGTTAAGGGCTGAAGCAACAAAAATAGTGGATGAAAACTGTGCGATCAGCATCCGGGAGTTGGCAATCATCTCTTCGGTACGTCCTTCGCTGAAAACAAGGCTTTCGGGAGCGTAGCGTTCAATTTCCCTGATTGCCCGCTCTGTATTTTCATTGGGATGAAGCTTGAACACAAGCTGACTGTTACCAGCCATTTCAAGATATTTCCTGATATTTTTTGGGCGATTCTCGTAAATAAATGTTTCACGGTTGTCCGACGTACATACCAGCACATAGTCGTGATGCTTGAAATCATTCTGAAGATACTGTTCGCAATTGTCGAAGTTTGGAATGCTGGTAACCTCTATCTTGGAAGGGTTCACACCCTTGCGGATAAAAAGATCCCGATATCCTTCACTGGCAACACAGAACTTCTCATAGGCATCGGAGAGACCAGTCGTGGATGTTCCTGCAATCCAGCGGGGAATCCAGAGAAAGTTTTTTGCAAGATGAAAAAGAACGGTTTCCGGTTCAGTCATTCCCTCCTGAACCAGCACAATTTTCTTGCGCCGGATATGTTTCGGCACAATAAGATCAGTACAAGTGACCACAAGATCATAGTCATGCTGAAGCCCACCGATATCGAGCCTCAAATGGTGAGAACGAAGATAATCAATCGTTCGCTGCGAGCGCTTGCGCCCCATTATGGTAAACTCGAGCAACCCATGCTCGCTGGCAGTCCCGAGAAGACCATCACTGAAAAAAGGTGAAAAATACTGCTCATAGTCAGTCAGCCACCCCGCAATCTGATGCATCTGGGTGGTCTGGTTCATGGATCCGCAGATAAATAAAACTTTTTTCCTCATAGCTCTCCATTACTGACTCGATCTGCATCACGCAGATGAACTCCTGAAAAAAACATGATTCCGTAACCAAACGCATACCAGAGCACCTCCTTGAAACGGCGCAACAGGACAAATGCTCCCCCGTAAGCCTGAACATCATTCATGCCGATGGCCTGAAAAAAAGCAAGGTAACCGATCTCCTGAACACCAAGTCCGGAAGGAATGAAAAAAAACAGGGCACGGAGCATGGTGAGTGATGTATCTATTGCAAGTACCTGGGCAAAGGTAATCTCAAGGCCAAGTAATTTCAATATAATATAACTTTCAATCGCAAGCATGAACCATGCAAAGAGATAGATGAATATGAGCAGAAAGAGCCGTCCGGCAAAAGGCGCTCTGAAACTTTTCAGCTCTTTGTCGGTATCGAGAAACCCCGACTCCTTTGCCAGAAGCCACGTTTTTACCCTCTGGAATGGCACAAGCATCAATAGCCCATGCAACTTTTGAGCCGCTTTTCCGTTAAGCAGCAAAAGAAGAAAAAAGAGAAAAAGCAGAAAAACCGCCGAACCAGCCCCGAGCATGATAAAAGGAAGCCCCTCAAAGCCGAGCATTGGAACAGAAGCCGCCTGCATGACTGAAAACCCTGCAATCACACCAATAATGGTATAAAGTCCCTGCGCCACACCGAGCATGAGCTTGCGGACAGCTACGCTTGCAACACCGGCAGGAACAGGAATATCCAAAAACCTTCGGCAGAGAATCGGACGAAGCGATTCACCAACAGCAACTCCAGCCGGAAAGGTCATGGAAACCGTTTCAGCAATAAACTGTATTTTCAGAAGCGTTAAAAACGGTATAACCGTTATGGTACCCGGAAAAAGCCTTATCCAGGCAACTGTTTCGATAAGATGCAATGCAAGGTAAGGCAAAAGAATAAAAACTGATGAAACGCCAATTGACGAAATCAGTTCAACCGAACGTTGAAGGTCAACCTTGCTGAAGAGATAGACTATCAGAATAATGCCAAGACCAAGGCCAGCATAACCAATCCATGAAGAAGCGGATTTTTTTACCATCTGCATGCAAAATCAGGAAACAAAGCTAAAAAAACTCCCGGAAATTATTTTCACAACCTGTAAGATAAGCAATAAAATTGAGCTGAAAGGAATAAACCGCCACAGCTTGGTTATCAAGGCCAAAACAAAGTATTTCAGGCGCATTAAAAGGAAATGCGACCACTCTGAAAAAAAGTCAGCTTCCCTGCTTAAGGGCTGCCGAAAATTCCGAAATGGACGCTACAACCACGATTATGATAAGTGCTCTATTGCCTATGTTGCTATATTGTCTCTTAAAGGCAAGGCAATGAAACTCAGCCAGCCATTGTTATTTTTGGCAAATAATAGATTTTGCATCTCACACAGGCGATGCAGACCAGATTTTTTTGATTTCAGTGCAAGAGTAAACGCTTATGTATAAAGAACGCAAAAATATTTACAGTAACATCGAAAAGTTCATGGATTCCAGGGTCATCTGCTATGTGACCGGTGACCGGCAAAACCTTGAAATACATATCGATCAAGATGTATTGGAGCATTTTGGCGATCACCTCGACAAAATGGGTATGACGAAACGCATTACTCTCATCATCCATTCAAGAGGCGGCATCACTCTGGCAGGATGGAGTCTTGTCAATCTCATCCGGCAATTTTGCGATGAGTTCAATATCATTATTCCTTCCAGGGCTCACTCTGCGGCTACGTTGATCGCCCTTGGAGCAAAATCGATCATGATGACCCGGCAAGCCACATTGGGTCCTATCGACCCTAATGTTAACGGGCCGCTTAACCCGCAGGCTCCCGCTCCCAATACTTCGACAAGGATTCCGGTCAGTGTTGAATCAGTAAAAGGATACCTTGACTTTGCAAAAAGTCTTGGCATAAAAAGTGAAGCAGAGATAACAAGAGTTGTACTGGATCTTGCCTCAAAAATACATCCAGCGGTTCTTGGCAATGTGTTTCGTTCCCGATCCCAGATCCGAATGCTTGGCAAGCAACTCTTATCGACGCATATTCAGGAAGAGAGTAAAATAGAGAAGATTCTTGATTTCCTTTGCAGCGATTGTGGCAGCCACGATTACACCATAAATCGCTCGGAGGCACGAGATGAACTGGGACTGCCGATAGCCATTCCAGATGACGCCCAGAATAAAATCATTCGAACCCTGCATAAGGATTATTGCAGCGAGCTGGAACTCCTCAATCCGTTTAACCCTAATCTTTTTCTGGGTGATGAGCCTGAGAAGGAGTATTCTTTTACCCGGGGAGTGATCGAAAGTGTCAGGGGCGGATCAACCAGATTCATCAGCCAGGGAAAACTGATCCGGACAAAAACACCGGAAGAGCAGCCACAAAACGTTCAGGAACCTCTTGAAGATCGCAAAACATTTGAGGGATGGACAAATAAATAATGATAATATCAGCCGCAACAGTATTCATCCTGCTGGCTTTTACGGTTTCCTGCTATAAGATAAATCGTTGTAAAATAAGTACTTGTTCTCTCTTCCCTATCGAATGAATTGCTTAATAACGACACCTCTCCTGTTTTTTAAGCTGTTTCTTGCGACTCTCCTCGATACCGATATGTTTGGAATTGTAATAATGTATTGTTACATATTTGTTAAGTTATCAAATCAGTCATGAATCCGCTTTTGGAGGGTTGCTGCTCCTGCAAACAAACCCGCCTCGTGAAGCCCTGATGGTATCGTGAGTCGTTCATCCCAAAGGCTTTCTTCCACAAGAAAAACTTTTCTCTGATGGGACTTGTCAATCCTGATTTCCAGACTTTACCCGAACTCTTTTCCTCTGTATTCAGCCATTACAGGGAAGATGCATCGAGATTTCCGGTCGCAAGAAAGATCAACGGGGTTTATGAACCCATTTCTTATCGTTCGCTTGAAGAGGATATTGCCCATTTTTCGGCATTTCTGA
Source organism: Chlorobium sp. (assembly GCA_005843805.1). Lineage (GTDB taxonomy): Bacteria > Bacteroidota > Chlorobiia > Chlorobiales > Chlorobiaceae > Chlorobium. The sequence continues at coordinate 1,728 of SZXY01000161.1, read as the reverse complement.
AACACAACGGTGTGACGGCAAAAGACCGCGTAGCCATTCTTTCGGAAAACAGGCCTGGCTGGTATCTTGCCGATATGGCTATCCTTGGTATAGGGGCCATCAATGTACCTCTCTACCCCTCTTTGCCCTCCAACCAGATCGAATACATTCTCCAGAACTGCACGGCCAAAGCTATCATAGTCTCAAACATGCTTCAGCTTGGCAAAATCCTCTCAATCTGGCAAAACCTGCCTGAGTTGACCCTCGTTGTGGTAATGAACCGCCTGGAGGAAAGCGTGGAAGATGTTATTGACCTGAACCTGGCCAAGGAGATCGGGAAAAAAATTCTTGAAGAAAAACCCTGGATTCTCGAAGCGGCACCGGTCGAACCTGACGATGTTGCCACCATCATCTACACCTCCGGCACAACCGGACTGCCGAAAGGGGTTATGCTCACGCACCGCAACATCTGCGAAAACGTAAAATCCTGTTCATCGGTTATCCGTCTCGATGATTCCGACTGCGGGCTCTCTTTTCTCCCTCTCTCTCATGCCTATGAACGAACCGGCGGCTATTACCTTCTTTTCTCCTGTGGCGCGAGTATTTATCTGGCCGAGAGCATCGAGACCATTTCGCTGAACATGTCAGAAGCCCGTCCGACCATTATATTTACTGTACCGAGACTTTTCGACCGCATCAAGATGAGCATTCTCAAGAAAGTTTCATCTGAAAGCCCCTTAAAGCAAAAAGTGTTCAACTGGGCGCTGAAAACTGGAGAGAAATATCACAGCCAGATCAATGAAAAAGGGAGCGCCGCAAAACTTCTCACCCTGCAACATCTCATTGCCGACAAGCTGGTCTACGACAATATCAAAAAGAAATTTGGCGGAAGACTGCGCTATTTTGTTTCCGGAGGAGCCGCCTTGCCGCAGAAGGTCGGGGAATTTTTCCAGGCACTTGATATCCGCATTCTCGAGGGATTTGGTCTGACTGAGACCTCCCCGGTCACCAATGTCAACAGACCCGAAAAGATCAAGTATGGCACTGTTGGGCCGGCAGTGAACAATGTGCAGGTAAAGATTGCCGAAGATGGAGAAATTTTGCTCAAGGGCCCCAATATCATGAAGGGGTACTGGAAAGATGAGGAGGCTACCCTTGAAGTTATAAAGGATGGATGGTTTTATTCAGGTGATATTGGCGAGATTGACCGGGATGGTTATTTGAAGATTACCGACCGCAAGAAACATATCATCGTCACATCGGGCGGAAAAAATATTGCGCCAATGCCTATCGAGAACCTGGTTTCCGAGAGCGACTATGTCGACCAGGTCATTGTTATCGGCGAAAAGCGTCCATTTCTTATCGCCCTTATTGTTCCTGATTTCAGCAAGCTCAAGGAGTTTGCCGCAAAAGAAGGAATCACGGCCGCAACAAGCAAGGAGCTGATCGAGAACAAGAGTGTGCAGCAGATTTATGAAAAGCTGTTGCGTACCACCTCAAGGCAGCTTGCCACCCATGAAAAGGTTCGCAAGTTTCTGCTTGTCGAAACTCCGTTCACCATCGAAAACGGCCACATGACCCCGACCATGAAGCTCAAACGCAAGGCGATTACAACTCATTACGCCTCAGAAATCGACAAGGTCTACAGTGCGCTCAACATGGTCTACAATACGGAATAAAAGAGTCGATTGACCTCCTGGAGGTAGCTTGTGCGGCGTTATTTGCCGCCGCACGTCGGGGGACCCCGGA
>SZXY01000055.1 GCA_005843805.1 Chlorobium sp. | reverse complement strand
CTCCCTGATCCCTTGTATGGTCACGAGCCGCCTGCACCAGTCCCTTTTGAGGAAACAATGAGGAGATCGGTCTGGTTCTTTCCAGCTCCCGGATACACTCCTCAAGCGCTGAAGCACCTTCATTGGTTGCCATGGCAATTTTTCCGGGGAATTTGAGGAGGTTGCCTTCATAATATGCCCTGAGCGGTATCAGATAGTATCGGGTATACATCGCCGGGTCTGTTCTCAACATGTTGATCTCGATGATGAGTTCGCGCTCTTTTTCGGTCAGATAATCAGCGCCCCCGGCAGTATCGACGCTCTCACTTTTCCAGTTGGGCGACAGCGAAACTCCCGTTTGACCGGATGCGGGATGGAGCCTTTCAAAGCTGCTGGAAAGCAACTCTGGTTGTTTTTGGCGGTCAGCACTGCCCGACCTGCTGGATTCAGAAAAAGCTTGTCCACCTGGCAGACAAAACAGAAGCAAGACAAAGGCAAAAAGCAGAGCGATTTTATGCATGTTCATGGAGATCCTTCAAATCAAAAGAGTTTGTGACATTCGAGCGCAAGCCAATTTAAGCGCAAAAACCCTTGAGAGAGAAAAAAAAATACCACCGCCGGAAGTTTTCCCTGAGACAGTCTTTTTCTGCCATCAAACTGCAAGGAAAACACAAACCTCTAAGCGTTGACCTGCTGAGCTGAAGCCCGGCGCTCCCTGATTTATTTTTGCAAAAGGTTCATCTCAGAAACTTTTGCAACAACAGCGATGTTATAGGAAACATGGGAAACAGGACAAAAATGGTCTTATAAATCTGAACATATTACAATCATGAATGTCATTATAAATCATAAGGAATACGAGGCAAAGAGGGGTGAAAGGTTACTTGATATAGCTCGCAAGAACCACGCCCATATAGGATATTTCTGTGGAGGGAATGCAATCTGTCAAACATGTTACGTCAAGGTAACCGAAGGGGGTGAGTTGCTTTCCCCGATGAGTGAAACAGAGCATGCGATGCTTTCTCCAAAGTTGGTTGAGGAGGGAACACGAATGGCTTGCATGACCACTGTTGAAAAACCTGGCACCGTGGTAATCCTGTCGGCAGTCGAAGAGGTTAAAGAGATGGTTGAGACAAACCCGTTGAAGTTGGTAGACTATGCCGCAAAAATGGGATGGGAGTCGCTTGTGAAGTTTCCTGATACGATGCGCCTGCAGGCGGAAAGAAAGTTTGATCTCTGGCAAATTCTTTCTGACGTATTCAGTGGAATAGTTGAGGCTGTGCAGAATACCATCAATGCATTCATTGCTCCTTCTGCAGGCAATAATGAATGCAATTGCGTGCAACTTCTCGATACGACGAAACTGCTTGAAAACATATTCAACGGCAATAAACTTTCTGAGTGCTGCCCTTCCAATGGCCACAAGAAGCTTGCTGAGGCAACAACAAACCATATCACCGCTCACAACGAAGTTCTTGCATGACCATAACTGCATCCCCTGTCACACCGTTTTTCCTTTCACAAGGAGTCGATGGTGTGATTGGGGAGGCAACAAAATTGATTATATTCAGGGAGTATATAACTTACCACTAATCCCCCGAAACCATGATCATCTTCATCAACGATAAGCCATGCGAAGCACAACCCGGTGATTTGCTGCTGGATGTTGCGCAGAGCAGTAAAAGCCATGTTGGCTATGTCTGTGGCGGAAATGGTATCTGCCAGAGTTGTTTTGTCTATGTAACAGAAGGGACTGAATTTCTCTCTGAACCCAGCGAAGAGGAAAAAGCCTTTATTTCTGACAAACTGTTCGCTGCGGGAGGACGACTGGCCTGCCAGAGCGTTATAGCCAGGGAAGGAACCATCAGGGTGATATCAAGGGCAGAAACCCTTCGCCGCATTGTTCTCGGACTGAATGTTCCGGGCTTTATCACCTACGCCCAGACTATTGCCTATAATGTCGTCAACAAGCTGCCTGACGGCGCGACCAACCTTTTTGACAGAGTGAAGGATGGGAAAATGAGTCCCGGAGATTCGCTTTCAAAAATTGGCAATGGGCTTGCTCACGCATCGCTTCTTGCTTCCAGCACTTTTATGGAAACATTTCCCTTCATGCAATACCCTGCATCGCTCCTTGCAGATGGTGCCAAAGGGTTATTTACAGGTGCAGCCAACGTTGTCTGCAATGTTTCAGGGGGACGCCTGCAGTTACCGGGAGCTTCCTGCTCCTGTTGCGGGACTGATAAAACTCCGGTTATCGAATCGGTTAAAATATCTGTAAAGTAGTTTTTGCCTTTTTTTGAGCCGGCATAAAACGAAAACCATGAACTCCCGATGGGGTATTCTTCTGATATCGGCAACCTTGAGTTTGAGCTTGTTGGTGCAAAAACACTTGAACGCTGGCTGATAAAGCCGGGAAAAACCATGAGCATTGTTCTCGGTATTCCAAGAGAACGTGCTCAGGATGAACGACGGGTTGCCATTTCTCCGCCTGGTGTTCAGATACTTGTGGAACAGGGAATCAAGGTGCTTATTGAAAGAGAGGCCGGACATTTCTGCAATTTCACCGATCTTGATTATGCCAATGCCGGAGCAGTGGTTGCCGCAACACCCGAGGAGTTGTATGAGCAGTCAAATGTCATTGTCAAGGTTTCTCCTCCCCAGCCTGAAGAGTTGTCACTTTTTATGCCAGGCCAGATGCTCATTTCAGCCCTGCATCTCGGAACGGTCAGCCAGCATCTGATCAAAACCCTTCTTGAAAAAAACATTACCGCTCTCGGATTTGAGTTTATTGAAACGAGAGACGGCGAGCTGCCGATAGTAAGAACACTGAGTGAAATAGCCGGATCTCTTGCCATACAGACTGCGGCCAAATACCTTGAGACCGGCTATGGAGGCAGCGGCATACTGCTTGGTGGTATTGCCGGGGTTCCGCCTGCTCATGTCACCATTATCGGTGCAGGAACTGTCGGACTTTTTGCCGCGCAGGACGCATTGGGACTTGGCGCACAGGTTACTGTCATCGACAAGGAGATCAACCGGCTGAGAAGGTTTGAGGCATTTTTCAATCGCCATCTTGTAACCGCTATTGCCAACGATCACTACATTGCGCAGCTTGCAAAAATGTCGGATGTGATGATCGGCGCGTTAAGCCCGAAACAAAAAATAAGCAAACCGCTGGTGAGCGAACAGGTTGTAAAATCGATGAAACCCGGTTCGGTCATTATTGACGTTTCAATTGACCAGGGCGCCTGCTTTGCCACAAGTCGGCACACTTCGCACACCAATCCGATCTATGTCAAGCATGGCGTTACCCATTACTGCGTTCCGAACATTCCTTCCGCCGTTGCAAAAACCGCCTCTTTTGCCCTTACCAATACCCTTCTGCCCTTTCTGTTGAAACTGACCGATCATGAGACCATTTCGGATATTCTCTGGAAAAGTCATAGTCTGAGAAAAGGCACCTATATTTTCAAGGGCTACGTTACCAAGAAAATTCTGGCTGAACTGACCGATTTCCAGTTCAGGGAGATCGATATGCTGCTTGCTGCCAGTTGAACCGCTGCCTTGGGCAGACCTACAGCATATAGTCGAAGGACTTGCCGAATTTTCTGGCAATATAGGATGCACATGATACACCTGAATAGGTAACGGCTATAACACCCTGGCCAGGAAAGGTGCTGTCACCAACGGCAAAAAGGTTTTTTACCGGGGTGGTGTTCTGGGGTTTCTGTAAAATATTCTGCCCTGGTTTCAGCAACGGCCCGTATGATCCTTTATAGCGATTGAGATAACGCTCATGGGTCAAGGGTGTTGCAAGAACTTTCAGTTCGATGGCCTTTGAGAGTCCAGGCAAAATTCTTTCTATCCTTGATATCAGACCGGCAGCGTAGGCATCCTTTGCGTTGCGGTAGAGGCTGCTTCCCCTCTCATAGTGTTCCCACTCTTCAGCTTCTGCGGTAACAAAGGCATGAACGATATGCTTTCCTGAAGGAGCCAGTGATGGATCGAGAATTGTTGGCGCTGAAAAATAAATGGTACCACCAGACTGGTTATAGTTCTGCCAGTCATCGACAAGAACATGGTGCACATGAAACCCCTCGGGAATGATGGAAGCATCCACTCCGAGAAAAATCTGGAACCAGCTCGGTGCCCTAAGAAACCTCTTTTCATCAACCCTGAAGCGAGAATCGGTGATAAGGCGGTTAAAGGTATCCCACACCGTGGCATTGCTGATAACAACCTTCGCATAATACTCACTGCCGTCAGCAAGCCTTACTCCCCGTGCCTCTCCGTTTTCAAGAATAATGGAGGTAACCTCGGACTGATACCGTATTGTTCCGCCGAACTTCTCGATTCCATTGCACAACGCCCTGGGGATTGCTCCAGAACCGCCAAGAGGATAGTTGATGCCGCCGTAATGCCGGTCAGCAAGACAGATACCTGCATTGACCAGTGGTGTTGAAACAGCATCCTGCACTGCCCACGCATAGGCTTCAATATCGATGAAGCGGAGAAGCTCCTCATCCCGGATATAGCGCCGTGCTGTTTTACCCATTGAACGAAAGGTTTTCAGTGCCAGTGCAATGGTCTTGGCCGGAAAGGAAATACCAACCGATGCCAGATGCATAACATCCTCAAGCGAACCGGCAGGCAGTGAGTTGAGAATTTCATAGACCTCCTCAAGTTCACGGTAAAACTTTACAATTCCTTCAGCTTCATGGGGAAAACGGGCGACAAGAGCACCAAGAAATGCCTTGCTATCATAATAAACCGGTACAGCAAAATCGTTTGGCAAATGATAATGAATCTGAACCGGGTCGGGAATCGTTGCAATCTCCACCCCCAGTTTTCTGAAAATCCTCGTATGCAGGTTAAGGGTTCCACTGCTGTCATTATCAGCAAAACCATAAAAAACCGAAGCCCCTGCATCAAAACTGTAGCCATCCCGTTTAAAGGAAGAGCAGCTTCCTCCCGCAAAACGGTTCTTCTCCAAAACAAGGGTTGAAATCCCCAGTTCCTGGAGCAAAGCTGCGGCTGTCAGCCCGCCTATACCTGAGCCGATAACAATGACATCGACGGATTCATTCAATGAGGCCATACCAATTTGGATTTTATTCCCTGAAGTTCAGAAATGACTTAAAATATATTTTTTAAGTTATTATTTTATAAGAACAGATTCCCTCATACTACGTAACGTTATTTGAACACGGAAGATCTCAACTCATGAAGAAACCCGATCCGACTCATCCGGCAAAAACCCGGACAAAAAAAGAACCCCTGTCGAGGGAAGAACTTCAAAAACAACTTGAGTTTCAGAATGAGGCCGTTGTCCATATCAATTCGCTCTACAACTATGCGCTCCACCTGACCATGAATCCTGATGATGCCGAGGATCTTGTGCAGGAAACCTACCTCAAGGCTTACAGATTTTTTAATTCTTTCGAGCGGGGAACAAACTGCAAGGCTTGGCTGTTTAAAATCCTGAAAAACAATTATATCAACAAATTCCGAAAAAACTCGAAAGAACCCGGAAAAGTTGATTACGATCTTCTAAAGGATTTTTATCATTCAATTAAAGACACTCGGAGTGACACCACTGAAGAGGAGAGCGATTATTTCCATTCATTGTTGCACGAAGAGGTCTATCAGGCATTACACTCTTTACCGGAAGAGTTCAGGGAAGTGATTCAGTTGTGTGATATTGAAGGATTTACCTATGAAGAAATTGCAAACATGGTTGAAAGCCCTATCGGCACAGTAAGATCACGGTTGTATCGAGGCAGAAAACTGCTTCGTGCTCAGCTTGAAGGATACGCAAAAAAATACGGCTTCAATACCGATAAAAATCAATAAATCAATACGCACAAATTTTTTTTACTATGAACTGCCAAAAAGCCCGCGTATTTATGAGTGCCGCAGTTGACGGTGAGCTTACGCTGAAGGAAGAGCAGGATTTTCTTTTGCACCTTGTCGAATGCAGGGAGTGCAAGGAGGAATTCGAAGACGCCAAGAAAACCAAAATGATTATCAAGGAGCGGATAGTTCAGTTTAAGGCACCGCAGACACTCATTAATTCAATCATGCAGCTTACTATCGTCAGCACCAGAGAGCCCGAAGATACTCTTCTTTACGAGTAGACTCTGCTGCTTTTACAGCATGAGCAGAACTTTATGCCGTTTCACCGGGTTTGAATTGAATAAATTAATAACTATATAAGCAGTATTTTAAAAACAGATTATCACTGCAATACGAAGATAACATCTCCGTACAACGAGAGGATTGTAATGAGCAAGACGGTTATTATCAAAGAAGAAGATGTCAAAAAATGGAATCTCAATATGCCTGATGAGATGCTTGAGGCAGTGTCAAACCGATTCAAGCTGCTATCCGAACCAATGAGACTCAAAATCTTTCGCGTCCTCTGTGAGCGGGAGCATACGGTTCAGGAGATCGTCAATAAAGTCAATGCAAGCCAGGCAAACATCTCAAAGCATCTTGCCCTGATGCATGACAATGGTGTTGTAAACCGCCGAAAAGAAGGACTGAAGTGCTATTATCGCATTGCTGATGAAAGCATAGTCTATGCCTGCTATCTGACATCGAAAAGTGTCGTTGAAAATCTTCAGGACCGACTCAACTGGGTACAGAACGTCAACACCAATCTCCACAATTAGCGTTCTTTTCCTTTTCATACATCGCCCCGGCCAGTTGTAATCCAGGGCAGCAGATATCGATACCCCTCTTTATCATTCCCCTCACTCAACTCTTTTTATCTGACATTTTTTCCTTTCGCCCAAGAAGGTGTGACATTTTTACCCTTATCGCGACATTTTTGACACTTCTTGATACTTCAAAACGCAATACAATAGCATTGGCACGCTTTTTGATGTTATTAACATGTGCGAGTTATCAATCGCCAACCATTATTCTATTTAACAACATAGAACAAGTGAAAAGGAGAACACCATGCTGGTAAAATTATCGAAAGACCCTCTTAAACTTTTTGATGATATCTGGTCAGGCGCACAAATGCCTGCAGCCCCTGCCTTCAAGGTTGATATTTCCGAAGATGAAAACGCTTTTCATATAGATGCGGAGCTTCCGGGTATCACCAAAGAGCAGATTGCGCTCAATATCGAGGAGGATGTACTGACCATCAAGGCTGAAAGAAAACAGGAAACAGAGGAAAACAAAAAAGATTACCACCGTGTCGAAAGGATGTACGGAAGCTTTTCGCGCAGTTTTAATCTTGGAGAAATGATTGATCAGGACAATATCCAGGCGGATTTTGACAACGGGATGCTGATTGTAACCCTGCCAAAAGCTGCGCCTGTAAAGAAAACGAAAGAAATCTCGATCAGGTAACAGTATTTACAATAAGGGCTTGCGCTGATTCACCTGCAAGCCCGGCTTTTTTTACACTCTTAAGCAAAGGAAAACTCACAATGGGTAAAATTATCGGCATTGATCTTGGCACAACCAACTCCTGTGTTGCGGTCATGCAGGGTTCACAACCGACGGTTATTGAAAATTCGGAAGGAAGCCGTACAACACCGTCCATCATAGCGTTAACCAAAACTGGAGACCGTCTTGTGGGTCAGGCCGCAAAACGGCAGGCCATTACCAACCCGAAAAACACCATTTTTTCAATTAAAAGGTTCATGGGACGCAAATATGATGAAGTCCCGAACGAGAAAAAGTTTGCCCCCTATGAAATCATCAACGAAAGTGGTGAGGCTCGGGTAAAAATCAACGATAAAATCTACTCTCCCCAGGAAGTTTCGGCCATGATCCTGCAGAAAATGAAGCAGACTGCCGAAGATTTTCTTGGTGAAAAGGTCACGGAAGCGGTCATCACCGTTCCCGCATATTTCAATGATGCCCAGAGGCAGGCTACAAAAGATGCCGGGCGCATTGCCGGACTCGATGTAAAGCGTATCATCAACGAACCGACAGCCGCTGCTCTGGCCTACGGCCTTGACAGAAAACAGGAAAGTGAAAAGGTGGCGGTCTTCGATCTTGGAGGTGGAACCTTTGATATCTCCATTCTCGAACTTGGCGACGGCGTTTTTGAAGTCAAGTCAACCGATGGCGACACGCATCTCGGCGGTGACGACTTTGACCAGAAAATTATCGACTATCTTGCAGACGAATTCAAGAAACAGGAAGGGCTCGATTTGCGCAAGGATGCCATTGCTCTTCAGCGCCTGAAAGAGGCTGCTGAAAAAGCAAAAATCGAACTGTCGTCAAGAACGGACACCGAAATCAACCTTCCATTCATAACTGCAACCCAGGAAGGCCCGAAACACCTTGTCATCAACCTTACCCGTGCCAAATTCGAGGCATTGTGTTCCGACCTGTTCGACAAGATTCTTGACCCATGTCACCGGGCAGTCAAAAACTCCAAGCTTGAAATGAAGCAGATCGACGAGGTTGTGCTTGTTGGAGGCTCGACCCGCATTCCGAAAGTACAGGCGCTGGTCAAGGAGTTTTTCGGCAGGGAGCCAAACAGAAGTGTTAACCCCGATGAAGTTGTAGCCATTGGCGCAGCCATCCAGGGCGGCGTTCTGAAAGGTGATGTCACCGACGTTCTATTGCTTGATGTCACTCCGCTTTCTCTCGGTATCGAAACCCTGGGCGGAGTCATGACAAGGCTGATCGACGCCAACACCACAATTCCTACAAGAAAGCAGGAAGTTTTTTCAACGGCGAGCGACAACCAGACATCTGTCGAAGTTCATGTCCTTCAGGGAGAACGCCCGATGGCAGCCGACAACAAAACACTCGGACGCTTCCACCTTGGCGATATTCCTCCTTCTCCAAGAGGGTTGCCACAGATCGAGGTCACCTTTGACATCGATTCAAACGGTATTCTCAACGTTTCAGCCAAAGACAAGGCTATCGGAAAAGAACAGAGCATAAGAATCGAGGCCAGCAGCAAGCTCAGCGATGCGGAAATCGATAAAATGAAGCAGGATGCAAAAATGCACGCTGCAGAAGACCAGAAACGCAAGGAAGAGGTCGAAACCAGAAACGTTGCTGACTCACTCATCTTCAGCACTGAAAAACAGTTGAAAGAGCTCGGCGACAAAATTCCGGCAGACAAACGACCTGTACTCGAAGGCGCTCTGGAAAAGCTCAAGGAGGCTTACAAAAACGGCACCATAGAGTCCATTAAAGGCGCCATGGAAGAGGTCAACAAGGAGTGGAGCGACATTGCATCCAAACTCTACCAGTCCCAGAGTGAGGAAGCATCACAGCCTGAACCTTCAGCCTCTGCCGGAGGAAACGGCAAGAGCGGTAAAAGTGGCAAGGATGGCGAAGTTGAAAATGCCGAATATGAAGTAATCGACGGCAACGACAAGTAAGCTATTTCAAAAAAATCATCACCAGCAAAGGGATTCGCCAAGAATCCCTTTGTTATTTATTTTTGATTTACTAATTTGTAAATGTTGAAGGCAGAACACCAGAGAGTGTTATATTTGCAAATTTTAACCGTGCAAACGATGCAACCTCAGCTCAGTCGTCCATTCACCGCAAAAAACCAGGTCAGGGTCAGCACATCAGGTCCATGGTCGGGAAACGCGGCTCATAAAGCAGAAAAGTATTTTATCACCTCTGCAAAAAGAGACAAAAACGACAACCTTCAACTTCAGATATGCCCAGCATCCGGACGCCGGAAGTTGTCACCAACACCAGAAATCATCAACAAGGTTATTTCCGGTGAGATTGAACTTTGTGTATTGACAACCCAGCCGGATATCGGTATTGACATCAAGCAGAAAGTGCTTGATAACGAAAACCGTTATGTCATGGACTTTGACAATCGGGGCGTAAAGTGGACCATGAGAGATCTCCCCATCTTTTACAGCTCACTGCACCGTCAGTTGTGCATCGAAATTGATCGGCGCACCTATACTCTGAATGAGTTTTTCAAGTAAGCCGAATTATTTTCTCTGCCCCCCTTGAACATACTTTTTACAAATGCCATACAGTAACATGTGTGGCATTTGTAATTTATACCGAAGTCACTACCCGATACAATAACCCTTCGCATTCATTGACTTTTACAAGACTTTGGGATAGCGCAACATTCATCGCAAACCTTGCGCTGCATCCGACACGCCGATGATAAAACTGATAACTCAATACTAAACATAAGTTAACCGCCACATTACCGTACGTCAAAAATGAATGATTCCCCAAGATACGGTAAAGCGAGTCAGACAAAAGTTGACGAACAGACTCACTCGGTTCAGCGAAAGAATGAGGGAAATCATTCCGCCAAAACAGTAATAATCACTATAATAACTTGTATTTACTGACTATAAATATTACTTTCATGAAGTACCTTTCTTGCAAGGGTACCCTTTAATCCCCATGAAAATTTACCAGTAAAAGCAGTCCGTTGTACCCGCAGGCTTTTTATGTTTCGTCAACATTTAAAAGGAGTCAACATGGCAGCAGAAAAAAAAGCTCTGGTTTCCCCGACAAACGAGTTACGTGTCGACCTTCCACCAAAACTTATGGAGGTATTTGCCCAGAGTCCGCGTATCGTTATTAAAGGTCATCCTGCAGGCTTGTGGCCTGTCGATCCAGCAATCCTGAAAAAAATCGATCTGGCAAAGCTCATTGCCGACAAGGATTTCAATGCCAATTTTGAAGTGGTGATCATGCAGAGGTAGTCCCACGAACCATCATCTCAGTTTGCGGGGTGCCGCTTCAGGTTCCCCGCAGATTTTTTGACTGCAATATGTTAAAAAAGATATCATGACTGCTTATCCCGCCGAAATCCCCTTTTTAAGCACGATAAGTTTAATGCTTACCTACAAGTGCACAATTGCTTGTCCTCATTGTATTGTAGGCGCAGGGCCCAACAGAAAAGAAGAGATGAGCCTTCGCCATGCACTCGACTGGATTGACGAGGCTGCATCCTATCGCAAGGGAATGATCAAGGGAATTGCCCTAACAGGTGGAGAACCCTTTTACAACATCTCAAACCTTGTTGAGATTTCATCTCATGCAAAGCAATCGGGCTTTGTCGTTTCGGTTGTCACGAACGCTTTCTGGGCAGTAACTGAAGAACAAGCCATCGAGACCCTTCAAAGGGTACCTGCACTTCAGATGATTTCAATCAGTACGGATATCTATCATCAGCAATTCATCACTCTTGAAAATATCCATAATGCCGTCCAGGCTGCACGTCAGCTTGGGAGACACTACAATATTGCCATCTGCACGGACAGCGATGAAGACGAGCGCTACAAGGCTATCCTCGATACCCTTAAAACTTTCATAGAACCCGAAAAAATAAGAATTGCCATTACCTTCCCTGCCGGGAGAGCCCAAAAGCACCAGCACACCTTCAACCACCAGACCTCTCCGGAACCAACCGTTTCTGCCTGTTCAATGACCAGCGCTCCGGTTGTGTTTCCTGACGGCAAAGTCATGGCATGTATCGGCCCACTGCTCACTCTGCCTGAATCATGCCCGATGTGCCTTGGAAACCTGCAAAAGCAGACTCTCGCTGAAATTCTCGATCAAGCGGAGTTAAACCCTGTATTGCACATCATAAGGGTGTGGGGACCGCACAAGCTTGTTTCACTGCTGAGAGAGTACGAGCATGGCGACCTGCTGCCTAAAGAGTATATATGCAACAGTCACTGCGATATCTGTTACAAACTCCTTTCCAATGACCGAATCATTGCACTGCTCAGTGATATTCTCGAAGAGAAGGAGAACCTCTATATCCTTGCCTATGCGAGGATGCATTACCTCAAAGAGCCCGACATGATCCAAAAATACCATCTGGACGGCACTGAACATATCGACCTCTCCAACAAGCTTCTGCAGCCAGACCGGTTTTAATCGGGGGAATCATCATCCCGTCGTCATTACTGTTTTAATCGCCGTTGCTGAATCAGATACTTGGCCATTTCCTGCCAGAAAGTTGCCATCTGCTGACGGTCAAGTTGCTCGATCTCCTTGCCAAACCGATCACGCACCAGTTTTCTGAAGAGAGGAGATGCTTTTGCTGCCTGGAGGTCGCGGGTACGAATGATGGTGGCAAGATTTGGTTTCAGAGCATCGACACTTTTGAGAGCAGTTCCGTTATTTATTGTCATATCCCTTTCAGAATAGTTGACATTCCCGCCGGTAATGGTTGTAACCCGCTCCGGCGTTCCCGGTGTTACCGGTGCGCTTTGAGTGGCTGGAGGTGGTGAACTCTTTTCCTTATCTGGCTTGGGAGCATACCAGCCAAGAATAACGGGAAG
>SZXY01000112.1 GCA_005843805.1 Chlorobium sp. | reverse complement strand
CGTTTGTTCCAGAAACATTTGTCTGCGCGACAAAAGTGTTTGGACTGTCGACGTCGGTTGCGGCCAGAGTCCCGGTAGTGGTTAAGGCGCTGTTGGTTTCAACAAGTGTGGCTGAGGTTTTGCCTGTTATGACAGCAGCATCGTTTGTACCAGTGATGGTGACGGTGATAACTTGCTCAGTTCCATCAGTGGTTTTTGCTGTGAAACTGTCTGTATAAGTTTTGCCACTCACAAATTCGTTGTGGGCGGAGTTGGTTGTGTAGCTCCAGACACCTGCTTTTGTTAAGCTGAATGTGCCATAGTTGTTGCTTCCTGCAACTAACGATTTGGCGATAAAGGAAGTGGGGTCATCATGGCTGATGATTGTCAAAGTCCCTTTTGCAGTAAGCAGGGAGTTGCTTTCGATCAGGCTTGCTGTTGTGTTTCCTGTAATGATACTGTCATCTGAGTGCTCATCGGCTCCGTGATGATCATTTTCATTATGCTCATCGTGATTGTCGGATTTGCTACTCTTGTTGTCATCATTTGTGTAGTTGTTTTTGCCGTTGTTGCTGTCTGAAGTCGGCGACGGAGTTTCAATTTTTTTTGAGTTATTGTCGTTTTCATTCTGTTTTCCGCTGATTGAAATAGTCATGGCTTTGTATGGTTTTTTTGTTAAAAAGATGGGATGATTCGATGCATTTAAAAGAGAATTAAAAGGGACATTGGTTTTTTCGTTTTATAAACTTTAAATTAGCTTAAAAATTACAACTACTGGACAAGGTGTTATAATGGAATTATGTTCATATATCCAGATCAGCCAGGCGTTATTGTTTCGTAAAGAATGATGAATCTCAAAAAAAGTGATGAGTTGTCATCACTGAAGGAGGTTTATGCACATTGTCTCTTGAAGACAATTACAAGGTACAGGTGATTTTTGGCAATTTATTTCCTTGTTTAAAAGCTTAAAGGATACTTAAAATTCAATTAAAATAGACTTAAAAAACACAATCACAGGGCAAGACGTTATAATGGAATTATGTTCATATATCCATATCAAACAGTGTGATATTGTTGGGCTAAGAGTGACGAATCTTTCAAAATTACGGGTGGCTTGCGCCCCGTATTTAAAAAGCTTAAGAAATGCTTAAAATTCAGTTAAAATAGACTTAAAAAACACAACCACAGGGCAAGGCGTTATAATGGAATTATGTTCATATATCCATATCAAACCAGGTGATATTATTAGGGACAAGAATGTCGAATCTTTCGAAATTACGGGTGGCTTATCCCCCCGTATTTAAAAAGCTTAAGAAATGCTTAAAATTCAGTTAAAATAGACTTAAAAAACACAATAGCAGGGCAAGGCATTATAATGGAATTATATTCATATATCCAGATCAGTAAGGCGTTAATGTTTATGAATTATGAATCTCAAAAAGAAAGTCATGAGCTGCCATCACTGAAGAAAGTTGATGCTTTTTGTATTCAGGACAATTATCTGATATTGACTGTTGTCATGAACAAGATCATAGGCAACCCTTGATATGATCTTTTTATTTGAAACCAGTTATGGTCAAATAATTTCAAGTAAAACGAAGTTCCTGTTTAGCGGGTAAAGCTGATACGTAATAAGATGATATCAGTGCACCCTTTCGTTCAACACATAGATATTGAAAGTGATGCAGTGACTATTACTGAGCAACATCATCTATATATCGTTGACTTTATACTTTAATGTATTAACAATTGTTTCAATTCCCAAGCACCCACAAAATCTTTTCTTTTTTTTTATTCAAATGAGCTGTTTTGAAGTTTTTTTAGAGGGTTTTTTTGATACTTATCAGGTTTTTGTTTCATTTGAACACCAAGTTTGGTAATTTTTGTCAGAAATCGAACCTTTCTGGTTGAAAAGTGAAGTTTTCGTAATAAAAAATTACAAATGTGATGATAGCAAAAAATGCGAGAGTGTTCTTATAGTCCGTAACTCTTGATTTTTCGGTAGAGGGTTCGTTCGGTTATGCCGAGCGCCTTTGCGGTTTTGCGTTTGTTTCCATTGAATGTTTCAAGCGCGTTGGCAATGGATTCTTTTTCTATGTCGTCCAGTGAGTGCAGCGCTTCAGGTTCCCTGATCTTGCTCTCTTCTGTTGAAACAGGTATCAGGTTGGCAGTTAGAGGAGGAACGGGTACTGCAGAGTTGGGAAGCAGCAGAGGGTTGAGAGGTCTTGTTTGAATAAGAAGCTGAAGAAGTTGACGGATATCGCTTATTTCCTGGCGAAGCTGGATAATGCTGCTGTAGATGACCTGAAGTTCGTTTTTTTCGGATTTTGACGGATCATGAACGAGGCTTTTGTAGCGGTTACGTTGTACCAGATGTTTTTCAAGGATTTCAGGGGTAATGTATTTTCCTTTTTCGAGCACAAGCAGCGACTCTATAAGATTTCTGAGTTCTCTGACATTGCCTGGCCACGGATAGCGCATCAGCATTTCCGCTGCATCCGGGCTGAATCCTTCAAAGGAGATGGTGTGCTTGCGTTCAAATTCATGAACAAAAGTTTCAGCCAGCAGCAGAATGTCACGCCCTCTTTCCCTGAGAGGCGGGATCTGGAGTTCAACACTTCGCAGGCGGTAGAAGAGATCTTCCCGGAAGTTTTTTTCAGCTACAGCCTGGTACATGTTTTTGTTGGTGGCGGCAATGATGCGGGCATCGGAATAGATTGTTTCCGATGAACCGACCCTTTGAAATTCCCCGGTTTCAATTACCCTGAGAAATTTTACTTGTGTCTCAAGAGGCATTTCGCCGATTTCATCAAGAAAAATAGTACCCTTGTCTGCACTTTCAAAGTACCCTTTCCTGCTTTGCACAGCGCCAGTAAAGGCTCCTTTTTCATGACCGAAAAGTTCGGATTCAAGAATGCCTGCAGGAATCGCGCCGCAATTGACGGGAATGAAGCTTTTGTCGGATCTCTGGCTGTGGGCATGGATAAAGCGGGCCAGCACCTCCTTGCCTGATCCTGTCTCTCCGATGATCAGTACTGTAATCTCAGTCTCGGCAACCTGGAGTGCAAGCTGTTTGAGCTGTGAGATCAGGAGCGATTGTCCGATGATGGTAGTCTCTCGTTTCATCAGGTCTTTCTGCCTTCGATTCAAAACATGGTGCAATTAATTGGCCGGAACTACAATGGTGTCGAATGACAGCTCTTTGGCTTCCGCCGCCGCATCCTTTTTAGAGGCAAAGTTTTTTTTCAGAAGCACTTTATATCGCTCGCCCTGCGGGACAATTTCAACAGGGGCATGCGGAGAGATTTTTTTGGCAAGTGTTTCCGCATTCTGACGGTTTTCAAAACTGCCAAACTGCAGGGTAAAACTCTCTTGCCCGGCTATTTTCTTTACCGGTTTTGGAGTCACCGGCGAGGGTGACGGGGACTTTGCAAGAGGCTTGACAGAGTGTTTCGAGCTGTCAAACAAATCTGATACGTGTGGTTTTGCCGCAGCAGGAGCTGCAACAGAAAGTTTCGGTGGTGGGGCATTGCTTTCGAGCGCCTTGGTGTAAGCGGCTATCCGTGAGGTGCTGAGCTGATCGAGCTGAGGATCGGGATATTGCATCAACTGTTTACGGTAGAGAGAGAGTGCCTGCGGTCCATCTTCGGAAAGCAGCGCTTCAACGACTGTTTTTTCGGAAGGGATGGTGACTTTTTGGCGGATATTTTCTAACAAATAAACCTTATCTTCTGCCACGTACTGCCGTATCTCCTGTGCATAAGAGTGCTCAACGGCAGCATGGAGAACCATCGGGAAGCAGATTATGACAGAAAGCGCAACGCACAGTGACGTAATGCTTTTACGAAAAAGGAAAATCGTATTCTCAGCAATCATTGATGTGCGGTTTATTCTTTTTCAGCGTTTCCCTGGGGACTATTCAATGGTTGAATATGCCAAATATTTTCATATAAAATCAATTGCATTCTATGCTTCCCTTCTCTGTAAAATCTTTTGCCAAAATCAATCTCGGTCTGCTGATCACCAGCAAACGCAGTGATGGCTATCATACGCTCGAGACTGTTTTTGCTCCAATCAACTGGTATGACTCAATCGAATTCAGTGAATCGGATGTGATTTCCATGAGTTGTTCCAACCTTGACTTGCCAGTTGACGACAACAACCTCTGCATCAAGGCGGCAAAATCCCTCCAGCAGTTTGCCGGATGCCAGAGGGGGATTACCATGACATTGCAAAAGCAGGTTCCTTTCGGGGCTGGGCTTGGAGGTGGAAGCAGCGACGCAGCAACAGTGCTCAGGGTGCTCAACGAACTCTGGCAGATCAACGTCTCTTCCGGCGAACTGCATGCTCTGGCGGTGAAACTCGGCGCCGATGTACCATATTTTCTTGAAATGAAGGGGCTTGCATACGCGAGAGGTATTGGAGATGATCTTGATGATCTGGGCTTTACCCTCCCTTATTATGTTGTGACGGTATTTCCGGAAGAGCACATCTCAACGGTCTGGGCATACAGAAATTTCTATCCTCACTTTGAACGTGCACTTCCCGACCTGAAAAAACTTGTATCAGCTCTTTGTCTTTCCGGAAACAAGGATGGCCTTCCGGCCTTTGAGAATGATTTCGAGCCTGCCGTGTTCGATCATTTTCCTGCTGTTCGTGCCGTCAAGTCCGCCTTGCTTGAATCGGGAAGTTTGTTTGCATCTCTCTCAGGAAGCGGTTCCGCTGTATTCGGGCTCTTCGAGCGAGAGGATGAAGCTCAGGCAGCCATGAACACCTTGCCGGAAGCTTACCGCAAAAGCCTCACCCCACCTGGTTTTTCGATGGAACAGTGAGTGAATCTTCATTTTCTGACAGGGTTTGCCGAATGTTCAGCAAACCCTGTTTACACATTTTTTGGCATCCATTCTGCTTCGTAATGAAGCCTTCTCTCTTATACTTCAACGATTTTTTATAGCATCGAGATAAGCTTTGATGAAGCTGTCCCAACCGGTTTTTTTACTGAACGCCAGCTTTTTGTATAAAGGGGAGACCGAAAGAAGCGGGAAATAAATTGCCACTCCGTTGGAGTTTTTCATCGCCTTGTTTTTGTACCCCTGCTTGATGACATAGCTGCTCTGTACTTCCTTGATGACATTCTGGCAGGCGCTCTTTATAGCAGGGTACGCTTCGGTTTTTGCAAGTAACGAGCAAAAATCAACCAGATCGATATTATCCGGAACATCATAAGATTGAACCTTGTTGCGAACCCCCTGGATAAGCTGTTGTGAAGCAACATCCTTCAGGCTCGCCTTGAGTGCTTGAGCAAGTCCGGCAACAGCAGTGGCAAGGGAGTCCGCTTTGGAGAGGTCGCAGGCAGAGAACGTAACTGTATCTTTATCGGAGTACGAAGCGAGATATTTGTCAACAATGAGGGTGCTCAGATCTTTTGGGGTCATTTCAGGTTTCCTGGAAAGTTCAGCCAGAATTGTGTTGTACGGCCAGCCACTTCCCGGTTCTGTTTGCTCAGAACCTGCCGTAAATTCTGTACTGTCCGAGATCTGATAGCCCACTTCGGCCATGCTCATCAGGCAGGCATCCATTCCAAGAATATCGAGTTTCCTGCCGAGCAACTTCGCCGTGCCAGTAAGCACCTTTTTCATCTCCTGGTTGTCCAGAAAGTCCTTTGCATTGTCGTCGAGCAGAATCGCACGGGACTCCTGGCTGCTGATAGCCTTTTCCAGAACTTTGCGAGTGGAGGTATGAAAAAACGAGTGCCTGCTTCGCCCGCTGGCAAGACGACGCAGATGGCGATAACGCTCATCAGCGTAAACATCCGTGTCATCCCACCCCTGCCCATGGTTCCAGAGCACAAGTAAATAGTGATTTGCAGGATAGTTGTTGAACCCCCACTGTATAAACTCTTCAAGACTTTTCGGGTCACCGGTATTGACTGCACCAAGAGAAGCCACAGCGTCGCTTGTGACGATGCCACCCTTTTTCAGGTAATAACGTCTTGCTACATGCCCGGCAGCGCGGTCAAACTGGGCAACGATGTTAAGGCTGTCGGTGGAACCAACCTTTTTCATCTCCATCAAATCTATTGAACCTTCCGGATCAAGATTGTTGTCACCGGCCATATAGACCATTACCGTCCATGACTTTTTTGTTGTCGTTTTAGCCATTGTGTCATCTCCTTGAGGGTATGTTTTGCTTTAGGGTCATCTCAATTCAGAATAAAAGCAGAGGTAATATCAGTTTTAATGCTTCCCAAAACAGGAAGGTTCATGCTTTCCCCCGTCGTCCCTGCGCAATGATCTCAATGAGTTCACCACTGATAAGCCGGAGATCTTCGTCGAGAAAATGGGAGGAGTGCAGGCGGGCACGTTTGACCTCCGTTACATCGAGCATGGCATCCATCACATGCTGCTCAAACAGCGGAGCAGAAGAGAGTACAGTTCCGTCAGGTCCGTTGAGAGAGGAGTTGCCCCAGTAGGTGAAACTGTCTTCATTGCCAACACGGTTGACGCATGCCACGTAGCTGCTGAAAAGAAACGAGTAGGTAGAGGCGATTGTCTGCCACTGGGTTACAATTGCCGGGTTTCCCGCTCCGGGCGACATGCGCAAAGGGCTCGACATGAGGACAAAAAGCAGCTTGGCACCCTGGTGTGCCAAAAGGTAGGGGACCGAGACATGCCAGAAATCCTCGCAGATTGCCACCCCGATTCTGCCAAGCCTTTTGGATGTTACAGCCTGGATCTGCTGACCGGCTGAAAAGTAGCGCAGCTCTTCGAACATGCCATAGGTAGGCAGGTAGATTTTGCGGTGAATGCTCTTTCCAACTCCCTCCTCAAACATCAATGCCGAGTTATAGACGCCGTAGTCATCGCTCAACTCTATGCCTCCGCAGATGATGCAGATTTTACGGCTAAGCTCACGCAAAGGATCGAACCTGCGGTCTTCGATATGCATCGCAATATCCTGTGCAGCATCCTGCACATTGTAGCCTGTCAGTGAAAGCTCCGGGAATGCAATGGCATCGGCGCCCTCCCTGATAGCCTCTTCTGCAAGGGTACAGTGTCGTGCAAGATTCTCATCGAAATTGGCCAGCGTGCAATCGATTTGGGCTATTCGCAGTTTCGCGTTCAGCATCGTTTCTTCAAGATTTAATGGTAAGGGTAGAAAAGATAAAAGGTAAATGAAAGCAGGGCAAGTATCCACATGCCAGCGCGAACCTCCCTCACTTTTCCGGTAAAAAGCTTCAGGATAACATAGGCAATAAAACCTGCTGTGATACCAACGCCGATATTGAAGGTGAAGATCATCAGTACAATGGTCAGAAAAGCTGGCAGAAGTTCGCTGTAGTCCTGAAAATCGAATTTTGTGACTGACTGCATCATGAACATGCCGACAACGACCAGTGCTGGGCCGTAAGCGTAAGGTGGAACGATGGTAAGAACGGGTGAGAAAAAGAGGGCAAGGGCAAAGAGAGCTGCCACGACAAGAGCGGTAAATCCTGTTTTTCCGCCTTGTTCAATACCGGCAGCCGACTCGATATAAACTCCAGCCGTTGTTGTTCCAAAAAGTGAGGCTGCAATGGTTGAAAGCGCATCGACCAGCATCGGTTTTTCAATTTCCGGCAGGTTATCCTCATCATCGAGCAGGTTGGCCCGCGACGACAAACCAAAAAGGGTGCCCATCGTATCGACAAAATCCATAACGAGCACACTGGTAATGACACCGGCAAACCCCCAGGTCAATGCGCCCTGTACATCTATTTTCATGAAGATCGGCTCAATCGAAGGTGGCATACTGAAAACGCTTGAAGGAATGGGCACCAGACCAGTCATCAGAAAAGCTGCTGTGGTGACTACCATTCCGGCAAGAATGGCGCCGGTCACCCGCTGGATCAGGAGAACGGCGGTAAGGAGCAGACCTCCGAGGCTCAAGAGAACCGGGAGTTTGGCGATATTGGCCAGTTGTACCGGCGCACCCGGTACGCCAAGCGTGATGAGCCCCATGTCGTTCAGTCCGAGAAAAGCGAGGAAGAGACCGATGCCGACCGAAAAGCTGTGTTTGAGCGAACCCGGAATAGCTTTTGCCAGCCATTGGCGCAGCCCTCCGAGCGTAATAAAGGTGAAAAGAACGCCGCTGATAAAGATAGCCGCCATAGCCGTCTGCCATGAATAGCCAAGCGTCTGAACAACGGTGTAGGCAATAAAGGCATTTTCCCCCATGTAGGGCGCTACTGCAAAGGGGCGTTTGGCATACACGCCCATCAGCAGGGTGCCGAATATCGAGGTGAGGATGGTTGCCGTCATTGAGGCCCCTTTCGGAATACCCGCAGCGGCAAGGATCGCCGGGTTAACAACAATGATATAGGAGAGGGTAAAAAAAGTAGTGATACCAGCCACTATTTCCTGCCGGTAACTGGTGCGGTGCTCCTGAAAATTGAAGTAAGAGTGCATGATTGTGAAGTGAAGTGGGAACAGACTTCTATTTCGCAAGATAAGCATAAAGAGTGAAATTGGCGAAGCGCGGAATCTTAAAAGGCATCAATGCTTCGGGTTGTTCTGTTGACCCCGATAGATTGATGCTGAAAGCATAAATTTTATTTTTTTGAAAGTAGTTCGTTATTATTCCTTGAAGGAGAGTGTATTCAAGCAAAAAAAATCTGGCATTCCCTGCTGATTTTGTCACTTTTTGTTTTACGGCGCGTTGTGCATCATTCATAGAGCATTGAGAAACTCCATCATGGACAGTGAAGCATCGAAGAAAAAACCGTGGTACGAAGTTGTGGCGACTCTCACTCCGCTCATTCTTGGTCTTGCAGTTGCAGGTGTGGGTGCTGTTTTCACGCAGGTCTACAACTTCAGACAACTGCAACTGAACGAGCTTAATCTCCTGCAGAATTTTCATCCTCTACTCGTTTCTGAGAAAGAGTATGATCGTGAGTTTGCCTATGCCTCCTTTACTGCCCTGGGCTATGGGGAACTGGCAGCAAAGATTATTAAAATAAAAGAAGACCCTGCTGGCAGAGCGATAGTGGAAGAGATCAAGCAATCAGGAAATGCTGCGGCGAAAGAAGAAGCCTCAACTGCTCTCACCAGAATTCCGGCGCGGGTATATGTCCAGATTGCCTCAAAAACGCAGCAGCAAAAGGCTGAGGAGATTGTTTCTGCCCTGAAACAGCTCGGATTTGTCGTTCCGGGAGTTGAAAACATGGAGGGGAAGGTGGAACCTCCAAAGAGTTCAGAGGTACGCTACTTTAATGCTGAGGACAAAGCTGCGGCAGAAACTATCGCTGCATTTCTCCGAAAAAACGGGATGCTTGATGCATCGACAAAAAATGTGACCAGATTCAAGGTTAAGCCAGGCAGCCTTGAAGTGTGGTTCTCGGCGCAGACCAAGTGAAGAGCAACTGCTCCAGAATACGGCTGATACGCTGAGGCAGTTGTCATATTGACCACTGAAATTTATTGAAACAGGAAAATGCCATGAAAGAAGATGATAAGGCTTTTCAGCAAGCACTTGACAAGGAGTTTCTTAAACATCTTCATAAAGAAAAGCTGAAAACCCAGGCTGAACGGGCAAAATATATTTTCAGTAAACTGGCATTTATTACAGGGTTGTTTGGATTGGGATCTCTCAAAATAGGTAATGTTACTGCTAACGGTGTGTTTTTTCTTATTCCTGTTATTGTAATTGGTTATGACTTGTATATAAATGCGGCTGATTCGAGTATTAAAAAGATAGGGGCGTTTCTTGGGAAAAATAATAAAGCTGGTTCAGGAGACAGTGAAAAAGCCTGGGAGAAAAGTTCCGGGGATAATCGGGATAAAATTGCGCCATTAGCAAGTTGTCTTTTGTCATTTGTCGCTACTATAGGTGCATGGAAGTGTTTTTACGATAATTCTAATGTGGTATTGGATTTCTCGTTGATGCATATAGAGAAATTATTTTCGTGTAATAATTTACAAAATGAGTTGCCAATCGTCTGGTTCATCTCCTGCTTGGGGATCATTATTTGTATACATGTGTTGTATTCTGGTTTTATAAAAAAAATAGATCAATCTTATCCTGATATCTTGGAGTGGTGTAGTCGGGAGAATAAGAGGTGGAGGCATTTCTGACTTTATCAGACTCTCTGTTGACTTTGATAATTTATCATTCGTCGTTATGGAAAAAATCGATCTCAAGAAAGAACTCAGGCAGTTCTACCAGCCATCAGCCCAAGAGGTTGCCGAGGTTGATGTCCCAACCATGAATTTTCTGATGGTGGATGGTGAGGGAGATCCAAATACTTCTCGCTCTTATGCTGATGCCATTGAAGCTTTGTTTTCAGTTGCCTATACCTTGAAATTCATGCTCAAGAAGGGAGCTATGGCAATTGATTACGGAGTCATGCCGCTGGAAAGCCTCTGGTGGGCTGATGATATGACGACCTTCTCTGGCGACGACAAATCCAACTGGAAGTGGACGGCGATGATTATGCAGCCCTCGTTTATTACGCAGGAAATGATTGGCCAGGCTATCGAAGAGGTGAAAAAGAAAAAGAATCCGGCTGCAATCTCAAAAATGAGGTTTGAGTCCTTTCCGGAAGGCAAATGCGCCCAAATCATGCATATCGGCCCCTTCTCCGAAGAGGGCCCGACCATCGAGAAGGTTCATCGCTTCATTGACTCAAAAGGCCAGAGAATCGGAAAACATCATGAAATTTATCTGAGCGATATTCGCAAAGCCGACCCGTCGAAATGGAAAACCATTGTTCGGCAGCCAATGCAGTAATCGTTCGCCACTCAATATTTTGTTTGAAATGAATCACAAACCTTTTCACAGGAGCAGCCAATGCCATTTATAATTGAGGTTGAACATCTCATTGCTATTGCTGGTGTATCAACAAAAATAATGCCTGAGCTTGTAGAGTGGCTGAACAAAACATGTCCTGCTTATGAAATCGACACTCCACAGGAGTATGCTCATTTTCTGGCTCAAAGCTGCCATGAAACCGATCACTTCAAGACGTTGGAGGAGTATGCCTCAGGCAAAGCATACGAAGGTCGGGCAGATCTTGGCAACACCCGACCCGGAGATGGAGTCAAATTCAAGGGGCGCGGTATCTTCCAGACCACCGGACGGTCGAACTACCTTCAACTCGGTATCAAGGAGGGACACAGGGATCTTTTCATCAACACTCCCGAGCTGCTTGAACAGCCTCAATACGCTGTATGGAGCGCCTGCGAGTACTGGAAGACAAGAGGTCTCAATGACATTGCCAACCACGCAGATAGTGATGTTCTGAAGAAAAAATACAGAGGAAACCTGATCGAAGTATCGCCGGTTGAGTTTATCAGCATCGCCATCAATGGCGGCTATAACGGTATGGAAGAAAGAAAGAAGTTCTATGCAAATGCCAAAAATGTCCTGGTTTAGTGCTTTACGCTCGTTGCGATGCTTCTGGTCAGACTTCATGACTTGATGTATTGGGCAGGGGAAAAGGCAGTGTCGTGCAAAGTGTGTCACTTCCTTTTTATTGTTGCGAATAATCGGGGAATTGTTTATAATGGACTAAATATGTCTTATTTATAACATTTTCTTAATGTCCATTCATAACAGGAGAATTCCATGGGTGTGTTAGTCGGCCGCAAGGCGCCGGATTTTGATGTTGCCGCTGTTGTTGGCGGTTCGCAGTTTGTTGATTCGTGCAAACTTGCTGATTTCAAGGGCAAGTATGTGGTGCTGTTTTTCTATCCGCTTGATTTCACCTTTGTCTGTCCTACCGAGTTGCACGCTTTTCAGGAGAAGCTTGAAGAGTTCAAGAAGAGAAATGTAGAACTGCTCGGTTGTTCAGTGGATTCCAAGTTCTCCCATTTCGCATGGCTTCGTACTCCTAAAAATCGTGGTGGTATAGAGGGTGTGACCTATACGCTTCTTTCCGATATCAACAAGACCGTGTCTGCCGATTATGATGTACTGCTTGAAGGCGCGGGAATATCGCTGAGAGGGTTGTTCCTGATTGATAAAGAGGGTGTTGTGCGTCACCAGGTTATCAATGATCTCGGTCTTGGCCGCAATGTCGATGAAGTGTTGCGTCTGGTTGATGCTCTTCAGTTTACCGAAGAGTTTGGTGAGGTTTGCCCTGCAAACTGGAACAAGGGCGACAAGACCATGAAACCAACCGATGAAGGTCTGAAAGAGTTTTTCAAAGAGGCATGATTGATTGCTATCCGTTTTCCCCCGCCTCTTCTTTCTACAGAGCGGGGGAGAGCGAATGTCTCAATTGGAGAGAGAGAATTAGTAAGCCTTTGCAAAGACCGCTTTTTGTGCGGCAGGTTTTCCTGAATAGATGCAAATGCCAGGTTCGTCGATGCGGTACTTTGAGATATAGTCGGCCTCTTCGGGAAGAACCCTGATGGTGGCTTTGGTCTCTTCCTTGATTTTGGCTTCAGTTTCTGCCGTTCCGTCCCAGTGGGCGATGACAAATCCCTTTTCAACCATCTCTTTGAACTCCGTATAACTTTGCACTTCGAAGGTGTTGTCATTTCGGAACTGTAACGCTTTCTGGTACATATCCTGCTGGATGGCGTTCAGGATTTCGCTGATTGTCACTGGCAGTGTCTCGTCAAGCGCCAGTTCGGTTTTTTCAAGTGTATCGCGTCGAGCGGCAATGCAGATATTTTTTTCGATATCCCTTGGCCCGAGTTCGATGCGGATCGGAATGCCCTGCAGTTCATACTCGGCAAACTTCCAGCCTGGAGAGTTCTGTTCGCTGCTGTCCACAAATGCCGGTATGCCGCTTTTTTTCAGAGAGTCAGCAATTGACTCTGCCTTTTCAATGACCGCCGTCTTGTCACCCCTGAGAATAGGGATGATGACAACCTGGCGTGAGGCAAGTTTTGGCGGCAGCACCAGACCACGGTCATCCGAATGGGCCATGATAATTGCGCCGATCAGCCTTGTCGATACACCCCAGCTTGTTGCCCATACATAGTCAAGCTTTCCCTCTTTTGTCTGGAACTGGCAGTCAAACGCTTTGGCGAAATTCTGGCCGAGGTTGTGGGAGGTTCCAGCCTGCAGTGCTTTGGTGTCCTGCATCATCGCTTCAATACAGTATGTCTCCTCTGCACCGGCAAACTTTTCGCTATTCGTTTTTCGGCCCATGATGACCGGCATCGCCATATATTCTTCAGCAAAAGTCTTGTAGACGTTGATCATGCGAATCACCTCCTCCTGCGACTCTTCAGGAGTGGCATGGGCGGTATGACCCTCCTGCCAGAGAAACTCAGTTGTTCTCAAAAAAAGGCGGGTTCTCATCTCCCACCGAACCACATTGGCCCACTGGTTGATCAGAATCGGCAGGTCGCGGTAAGACTGAATCCACTTTTTATAAGAGGCCCAGATAATGGTCTCCGAGGTTGGCCGGACATAGAGCTTTTCAGCCAGCTCCTCACCGCCACCGTGGGTCACAACAGCGCACTCAGGAGCAAAGCCCTCGATATGTTCAGCCTCCTTGGCTATGAAACTTTCAGGAATGAAGAGCGGGAAATAGGCATTCACATGGCCAGTCTCCTTGAACATCCGGTCAAGGGCGGCCTGCATTTTTTCCCAGATTGCATAACCGTTTGGACGGATCACCATGCAACCCCGGACATCGGAATAATCGGCAAGTTTCGCCGAACGCACAAGGTCAATATACCATTGGGAATAGTCCTCGCTTCGAGTAGTTATCTTGTCAGCCACGGCAGGTAAAGGATTGATATTTATAGAAGCACTCTGTTTTATAATGGTTTACCACTCCTGTGCCACAAAACGATCGCAGAAGGGTGGAAAAACCTGTTCCTGAACATACAAAAAAGCCGGCAATCCCCTTGTATTTTGCCCGACTGATAATCCTGGCTTAGCAATATTGCGCTGGCTTGATGTTTAACTTGGTGTTGTGGGCAATTCTCAAAACATCTCTTGATAACTCTGCTCTTGATCGGTATTTTAACGAAGCACCCTGAAATACAAAATGAAGCTGGGAGAAAGAATGTTAGAATGGCAGATAACAGACATTCAGGCAGGTCTGGAAGACCTTGAAAAGGGTAACGTTATCTCGCAGGAAGAGATGGTAAAACTCTGGGAGGGGAAATTGGATAGGTCAATGCAGCTTGGTGAGCCTTCGAGCCGACTATCGGCCAATAATTTCATTCAGCCCCTCCACGACACGAATCATCTCCTCTGCAGAAATGGTTCCGATTTTCTGACCAATCCGTTCAACGGACAGTGTTCGTATCTGGCTGATTTTAACCCATGATTTTTTCGGAAGAGCGGCTGATTCAATCAGCAAGGTAAGCGGAAAACCCGCTTTTTGAGGCTGACTTGTCAGGGCTGTTGCAATAACCGTTCCTGATCGTTCATTAAAAACGTCATGACTGAGCACCAGAACAGGCCGAAGACCGGATTGTTCATTGCCTCTTGCTGGATTCAGGTCGGCCCATCGTATTTCCCCTCTCAATATTCCGGCCATGATTCTATCTCCCCGGCAATGCCCTCTTCTGCAACTCTTTGCTCTTCAACTGGATCAAGTTTTGCGCACTCTTCTGCAAGTCTTGAATGCTCCAGACGTTCAATCTTTTCATACAGCGCCTCTTGTATTGCCTGGCTGCGATTTGAAAAAACGTTATTCCTCACAAGCTGATCTACCTTAATCAAGGCTTCAGCATCAACCGTTATTGCAATCTTTGTTTTTCCCATGTGTTCACTCCATACAATTTTATCATACCTTTTATCATACCAATTCCTTCTGATAAAAACAACAGCCAGGCATCAATTTATTACACTGAGAAAAAAGGTCATCTCATCCTGAATACCTGTCACTATGCAAATTTTCTTGATGGAGCAGAGAGGAGTGATTATCTTTGAAACAAGAAACAGAATGGCCTCAATATAGCTTGAACGATTTTTGTAAAGGAGTGAGATGATGACAGAAACAATGACGTTTGAGGTATCGCAGGATTTATTGGCTTCACTCAAGATTGGGATTCAGTACCTGGCACAAGAGATTCGTCTCATGGCGGCCATAACCTATTTTCAGGAGAAAAAACTCTCGCTGGGAAAAGCTTCAGATTTGGCAGGATGTAATCGGCTCCACTTTATGGATATACTGGCACAAAAAGGGATTGTCATTTTTGAT
>SZXY01000044.1 GCA_005843805.1 Chlorobium sp. | reverse complement strand
GAAGAAGCTGGCGCAGCACTTTGGCTGAAACAATGGGGCCTTCCTTGCCACGGTTCAGTTTGAGGTCAAAGCCGAGCCGTTTGACGAAATTGGCCAGAATGAGCACTTTTTCCTGCTGGGGAGCGTCGTGCACACGGTAAATAACCGGCTGTGCCTCTTTCTTGTTCTCCTTGAAGGTTTTGGTCAGATACTCCGCCACCTTGCGGTTGGCCAGCAGCATAAACTCCTCAATAAGACGGTGGCTGCCGAGCCGTTCTTTTTTCATTACTTCGAGCGGTTCGCCTTTGCTGCCGAGCTTGAATCGCACCTCTTCGGTTTCAAAATCGAGCCCGCCATGCTTGAACCGTTTTTCACGCAGGATAACGCTGAGACGGTCGAGCGCCTGAAGTTCGGTAACATAATCGCCTTTACCATTCTTCAGAATCTCCTCGACATCCTCATAGGCAAAGCGACGCTTGGAGTGAATGATGGTTTTGTGAAACTCGTGTTTGCGAACTTCTCCATCGGCAGTCAGGGTAAAAAAGACCGAGAATGCCATCCGGTCAACGCCGGGGTTGAGACTGCACACCTGCTCGGAAAGCCTGGCTGGAAGCATGGGAATCACACGGTCAACCAGATAGACCGATGTAGCCCGTTTGAGCGCCTCGCGGTCAAGCGGAGAGTTTTCGGGAACATAGTGCGACACATCAGCAATATGAACGCCTATCGAGTAGAGGCCGTCTTCACGCATCTCGATCGAGAGCGCATCATCAAAATCCTTCGCATCGACCGGGTCGATCGTAAAGACAACTTTGTCGCGAATATCGAGTCTCCCTTTCAGATCCTCGTCGGTAATGCCCTCACGAATGGAGGCCGCAAAATCAAGCAGTGGGGCATCGAAAGTTTCGTCAATCCCTCGACTGCGGGCAATAGCGCTCACCTCGACCGACGATTCACCGGCCATGCCGAGTATTTCAAGCACCTTGGCCTGGATCACCCCTTCCTTGCTGAAATCCAGCTCACCGACAAGCACCTTCTGGCCATCAGTGGCCTTGCGGGAGTTCCTGATCGGTACAATAATTTCGGGCAAGATCTTTCTGTCGTCCGGCTTCAGGACAAAGCGGCGGTTGGACTTGGTGAGTGTACCTATGATGGTTGTAATGCGACGGGAGATTACCTTCTGCACCGCGCCTTCGCAGCGCTGATGAGGGGTAGACTTCGAAGAGTAGGTATCCGGAACTTTGGAAACCAGCACTTCGACCTCGTCGCCGTGAATGGAAAAATTCATATCGACAGCCTTGATGAAAATATCATCATCAAAGCCCTCTACATCGACAAATCCATAGCCATTTGGATGGGTAGAAATATGGCCGGTATAGACCTTGTTGACCTTGTACTGCTCCTTGCCGGGAGCAGGAAAAATCTTGGCCTGAACAATATGCTCCTCATAGGTATCAGCCTCGACGCCCGACATGCCGTAACAGCGGTTGGAGTCCTTGTCAACAGTACCTTCTTCCTGCAGCTTGTGCAACACATACCAGAAACCGGGCAACTGCTTTGACTCGGTATAGCCAAGGGCTTTGGCCAGATCCACCGACTTGTAACGCGCACCCTCATGATCCGAAAAAAACGTAATGATCTCGGCAGCAAGAGAACTTTCGCCCCGTCTGAAAAGAAACTCGTTGATCAGGATATGATCATTCGGCTTGACCCGCTCCCCTGTAAACTGGGAAGGAGGCCTGGCGCCGCCCTTGCCAGCGGGGGTTCTTGATTTTCGTTTAAAATGCTCTCTTGCCACTACATTCAATCGTTTATATCAGGGTTCCTTTTTTGGGGGAAAGCATGCACCGTAATGCACCTGCCTGATCCGTTCAGTAAAAACCTTTTTATCTATCAATAAGTTAACAACCTCATCACCCTTCAGCAACCAGTCGGCGCCAAAATCCAGTGCTGAAGCCTGAAACCCTCTATGCCTGCAAGTGCACGGGAGAAGCCCCGGCGCCCTGAAGAGCATGATTAACTGCAGAAACTGTTAATGGCCTGGTTCAGGGGAGAGTTGCTTACAGCGACAAGCGCCTTAAAAACTTCAATGTATTAACATAATGAAAAGAAGCCATAAAACACCCTGCCCGCCGAAAATTTTCCGTTAAAGGCTTTCGGGGACATTCAAGGACAACAAGGACTCAAGTGACTTCAGGGACAGAAAAGCAACAAACCCTGAAAAAGTTATACAATTTGCATTTTTGATCGCGGAATTGTATACATCGTTACTCTCTAACGAAAACCAACAGCAACCATTCGTGGTTGGTTAAAATTTTCCGTTAAAGGCTTTCGGCGCTACTGTCACTCTGCAGCATTCTTTCATGGAGTTGGCCAAGATTTTCGCGAGTGCGCAGGGTTTCAGGATGATCAGAACCAAGAACCTCTTCCCGAATTGCCAAAGCCTCACTTAATCCTTGCTCTGCGGCTTTGAAATCATTCTTGACCGATTGCAAGAGCGCAAGATTATTGAGTGCCGTTGCTTCGTAAGGCTGGTAAATCTGAGAGTTGGTTTCCGCAAGTTGCCGCCATATTTCCAGTGCTTCCCTGTACCCTTGCTCGGCTTCTGAAAGTTTGTGCTGACGATAATGCAATACCGCCAGGTTGTGAAGCGTCATCGCCAAGTAAGGCAAATGGATCTGAGGATTGGTTTGGACAAGCTCTCGCTGAATTTCCAAAGCCTCCCTGTACCCTTTCCTGGCTTCAGATAATTCGTCCCGACCATAAGACAGATGAGTGAGTGTATCGGCAACATAGGGCAGGTAAGTCTGTGGATTTGTGATAGCAAGTTCACGATATTTTGATAAAGCCTTCTCAATAAGAAAGAGAGCTTTTTCGTCCTCTCCTGAAGAGCGTAAAGCATAAGCCAAAGTCATACACGCTTCCGGCTTCTGCAGATCAAATTGATCGTAATATTGCTCAATCAATGAGTGAATCAATCGCGCTGTTCCGGAAACCTGTGCATAAAGCGTCAACAATTCCAGCACAATTTCATTGGCAATATCAACCGGGTCTCGCTGATTCTTTTCAGCTTCATCAAGCTGCTGCTGCAACAGCTTCAGGCGGGCCTCTATGTGACCAAGATCTTTATTGGCATGTACCGTTTCGAGTGCCACGTAGTGCAGTGCAGAGTGAGCGGTATCGGTTGTTTCAAATGAATGCTCAAAATAGAGGTTGGCGCTTGCCCGCTGGTTATAAAGATCAATAGCCTCAACGTTTATCTTCTGCAGTGAACGGCTGGTCAGCCAGAAGAGCAGTGGTATGCCCAATTCAGAAAGGGCTTCACGGCCAAAATTAAGCTGGACAAGAAGATTCGGGTTATGATGGAGCGCTCCATCAAGACCGGTAAGTATAATGCCTGCTGTATCGGGATATTTGCTTATCAGGGCACGCAACTGCTCTACAGGCGGCGCCGCGTCATCCTCTTTATCCCAAATGTGGATACGGATCGTTTTGCCTTTACCCTGAAGGAGAAACCGGATTGTGGCGTTAAGCTCCTGTTGCACAAGCTCGTCATCGCTGACAGCAAACAGAAAGCCGCTTCGATGGGTTTTCAGAAAGAAGCGCTCGATAATCCTGAGGTTATCGGCATACTCACTGGATGTCACGTTCGCCTCGCTCATGGAATCAGCGTCCGTTCCTGCAGAATACTCCGCACAACAGGATGGAGATCGCACCACCCCTCATCATTATAGCCAAGAATACAGAGGTTTTGGCGCAAATCAAGTGCAGCTCCGGTATTGTCAACCTTTTTTGTCTCACTCAACGCCAACGATGTCAAGGTGTCGTAATACTCCTCAACCGTTATAATCACCTCATTATTTAACCATTTTTCGGCAATGGTGTTTTCGTAATCACGGCGAAGCCGGAAAAAACTTTTTTTATAATCGGAGTGGGTAATCCGGGTTTGGCCATGGTTCATGGCATTGTCAGCGGCATCGCGAATCATGCGAAAGAGATCACGCAGGCAACCTCCGCTGATATCAATAAATTGCAAAACCAGATCGTCAAGATCTTCAATGATGATGATGAGCCCTTTCTTGCCGCTCTCCTGCAGTCTGCTCTTGACTTCACGGATCAGGTCGTTGCAATGGCCGATAAGATCCGATAACCGGGGCTCGATACTCTCGATAATGGTTTTCTTGGTCGAATAGCTGGCATTTGCGGCGGCCCGCATTTTGGCGAAAAACCTGGCAAAGAGCGGAACGCTCACCTTTGCTTCCAATCCAGCTTCAAGTGAAGCCTCTCCAGTCAACTCCCTGATTTTTTCTATTTCAGCCGTCGACTCCATTCACCGATGCTTTTGAGCAACTGTGGGTTAATCCTGATATTGTATTCCTCAACAACATCAAACAGCTTTTCCATGGTAATGACAAACAGCTCGACATAGTTGATGTTTACCGGATCAAGCTCTTTGAGCACTGAAAAATTCAGCACAATGAAGTCGTCGCTGATCTCCCTTTGCAGTTTGTTAAGTTCGGTACTTTTGCCGCAGCCACGATAGCCGGAAAAAAGTATCTGAAGCTTTCCGGCAGGTTTGGCAAGCAACCGCCTTTTAAGCGACATAACCGGATTGTCCCCTCTTCCGTTGAACGCATCGACATAATAGCAGTCCAGCCCATCACCGCTCAGAGGTTCAGGCGACAACAGCTCATATATTTGCGAAATATCTACCATTGATCGTCTTCATTTATTCTCATGTTCAGAAAATCATTTTTACGCCAAAAAAAACCTTTTTACTTTCATCTTTGGCAAGCAAGCATAAAGCGCGAATCGAAGTTACACCTTTTCAACTGAAGCTGTATAGGCGATTTTTCTATGGAGACTATCCGTCTTGAATTTCATAAGTTAATAACTGTAACCAAGCCAATTAAGGGCTTTCGTGAGAGCTGCTGTTATCTGCCAGCAGTTATTGACCGACACTGATTTTAAAGTGTGGCAGTTCAACCTGAAATTTTACTTTTGCCTGCAAGGCATTGAACACACGCATCAAGGTGTCGATGGTAACATTGCTGGCATTACTTTCAATCCTCGATATCTGGGACTTTTGAACACCAATAAGCTTTCCCAACTCTTCCTGGGTTAAATTGCGTTCCTGGCGGGTCTGCTTGATGGCCTGTCCAATCAAGTCCATCTGTAATTCATACTCAAACTTGTCCCGATCTGGAGTGCCGAGTTGGCCAATAAGTTTATCCTGAACTTCGTTTAGTGTGTACGTTTTCATTTTCTTTTACTGTTTTCTTTGTCTTCAAAATATTTTGTCCGTAGTTGTTTCGCCTTTTGAATTTCATTATCAGGTATTTTACTGCGTTTTTTTATAAATCCATGCGTCGAGATAACCAATGTGTTTTCAGAATTTGTCTTGTCCCAAAACGCAAGAAAACGATATTGTATTCCTTGAAAAAGCGTTCTGAATTCCCAAATTTCATCGTTAAGCTTTTTGAAAAGTTCGGGATCGTGTCGTGTCTGGGCCTTACGTATGTTGAAAAGGATTTTTTCGTAGTGCTTTTGATCAAGGCCACAGAGAAAATCAAAGGCTTGGTCTAAAAATATGATGTCAAAAAGTTTATCCATTTCTTCGTCTCTTTTCAAGTCAAAGATAGGTAAAGTTTCGTTAAAGAGAAACTTTATTGCTGGCAGGTCAGCCATCAGTGTTTGTTGTATAACCGCTACCTTTTCCCGGCTTCCAGCACACGGCATGAAAAAGCTATGGCAGAGTACCCATATTGCAGGGATTTGCATACATTATGTTAAGAAAAGTAAGGCGTTAAGGCAAGGATACTACCGCGATTTCAGGGTTGATTACGCAAAAGTCTTTCACGTCAGGGAAAGAGAACTAATGGATGTAAACGTGACTGGCGGTTTTGCTGGTGTTCAATTAGAAGGGTATTTTATTGTTGGGCCTCGGTTCAGGAATCGGCAGATGACGCCGTTGTTGCTTCCCGTTGAAAAAGGGTGCCGGACTTCATAATAAAGGAGAAGACTATGGAGAAGCTGTTTCGCCTGGTGGATGTTTCGCTGGTAACGACTGTCGTTTCGGGGTTGCTCTATGTTCTGGGGTACAACTATTTCCTCTACTATTATGCCTACTTCGGAATAAATCTATTGGTAAGAGATCCTGATATTGCCTATGTCTTCACCAAGGGTTTTGATTTCAGCGGTTATCTGCTGGTCATTATTTTTTGTGCCGTGGTTGTCTTTATGAGTGTGGATCATCTCTTTCGGTTCACACAGAACAAGTTTCATTCACTTCCTCCTCAACAGGGTAAATCAGTTGCCCTGGTTCTCTCGTTGTGTGCCTTCATGTTTGCGTTCACGTCGCTTCTCGATTACGTTCAGTACCTGGCCGAAAAAAGTGCCATTAAATTGGCGATTGCCAAGCAGAGCGGACAGGCTGCCGTTATTCTTCAGGATGGAAATAAATTGCCCGGTTCGTACAGCTTCTTTTTCCTGAACAAGAATCATGTTGTGCTTTTCAATACCAGTGGCTCTGCCGGGAAAAAGCCGAAACTGACCATTATTCCGTCCGGGAACGTCAAGTATCTTGAGATCAACTAACGGCATCAATTGTACTGCTTATCATGAACTCCATTGACGATTTCATCACAGGGATACCGAAAGCGGAACTGCACCTTCATATCGAGGGAACGCTGGAACCGGAGCTGATGGTGGCCATCGGGAGGCGTAACGGGGTTGCCCTGCCTTTTCCTGATGCCGAGGCTGCGCGAAAAGCTTACAGGTTCAGTGATTTGCAGTCGTTTCTCGATATCTATTACCGGGCTACCGCTGTCCTGATAACCGAGGAGGATTTTTATGAGCTGACAATGGCTTATCTGAAAAAGGCGGCTTCAGAGCAGGTGCGTCATGCGGAGATCTTTTTTGATCCGCAGAGTCATACTGCGCGGGGTGTTGCGTTTGAAACGGTTGTCCGGGGAATAGAGCGGGCACTGGTAGAGGGTCAGAGAAGCTTCGACATTACAACCAGGCTCATTATGTGCATCCTGCGCCATTTGAGCGAGGAGGAGGGATTGGCAATGCTTGAGCATGCATTGCGCTGGAAGCGGTGGATTGCGGGTATCGGGCTGGATTCTTCGGAGCGGGGTAATCCGCCGGGTAAGTTCAAACGGTTGTTTGAGCGGGCTCAAGCTGAAGGGTTTCTGACGGTGGCTCATGCTGGTGAGGAAGGGGGAGCGAATTCAATCAGGGAGGCACTCGATCTCCTGCATGTTTCGCGTATCGACCACGGGGTGCATTGCATGGAGGATGAGGCGCTGGTGGAGGATCTGGTGCAAAGGCAGGTGCCGCTGACGGTTTGCCCTCTTTCCAATGTGCGACTGAGGGTGTTCAGCAGCATGAGGGAACATAATCTGAAAGCCATGCTGCAGAGAGGGCTTTGCGTTACCATCAATTCGGATGATCCTGCCTATTTCGGGGGGTATATCAATGAAAACTACCTTGAAGCGGCTCATGCCCTGCAGCTTGAGCGGAAGGATATTGTCAGATTGGCTCAAAACTCTTTTGCGGCTTCGTCACTCAGTGCGATTCACAAGGAGCTTTACCTGAAGGAGATCGAGCGTTACGTCGCTGAACAGGGTTCTTAACTTTTCACTTTTTTCCAAGATGAGCATTCAACATACTGGCAGCGCCATAACCCCGCTTTATTCTGCGGAAGCAATTGGAAACCGTGTCAGGGAGATGGGCAGGGAGATCTCGCGGGATTATGCCGAGAGTTCTCTCCGGTCGCCGCTCCAACTGGTGGTGGTGCTCAAAGGGGCTTTTATCTTTGCGGCGGATCTTGCGCGTTCCATAACTGTTCCATGCACCATTGATTTTATTCACGCTTCGAGCTACGGCTCTGGTAAAACCTCGTCAGGAAAGGTTGCCATAAAGCATAACCTTTCCGTGGAAGGACGACATCTCCTGCTGGTGGAGGATATCATCGACACTGGCCTGACCATGCAACAGATCAAGGCTGAACTTGTGGCTCTGAACCCTGCTTCACTGAAAATATGCTCGCTGCTTGACAAGCCGACAGCGCGGATTCATCCGGTCGAAATTGCCTATACCGGTTTTGTTGTACCCGATACCTTCCTTGTCGGGTATGGAGTTGACTATGACGAGAAGTACCGGGAACTCCCTTCGATTGGGGTGCTCAACTCCTGAGCGGAGCACTTGCAAGTACCTCATTCAAACCCTCATTCACCGCAAAAAAATGCTTCGCTTTGCCGCAAAGCTACAGGAAAGTATTTTCTTTCGAAACCAAATTTATGGCATATAACACAAATATGTCTGAAATTTTTATTATACTAACCATTATTACCCTTACTTATTTAGGTTGATTTTATTTAGCACCTAAATAAAAGAATACGGAAAGATGGTTGGAAATACCTTGATGAACGATGTAACACTCTCTCTAATGACTGTACGAAACAAGGTAATTGAAGGCACCATAAAGCCCTGGATCATCGACACTACCCTCCGTGATGGAGAGCAGGCTCCGGGTGTTGTGTTCAGTGCCTCAGAAAAAATAGAAATTGCTGCCCTGCTGGCTGATCTTGGAGTGAACGAGCTTGAGGTCGGGTACCCGGCCATAAGCGAGGATGAACGCAGCACGATCCGCCAGATCGTTTCGATGAATCTTCCGCTACGTCTTACAAGCTGGGCTCGCGCCAAATGGCAGGATATCGAGGATGCTCGTGCTTGCGGCACAGAAGCGGTTCATATCAGCTTTCCGGTGTCGGCGCTCTACCTGCAGCTTATGGAAAAGGATTATGCCTGGGTTCAGCGGCAGTTGCAGGAGCTTGTCCCAAAGGCGAAAAAATATTTCAATGTGGTGAGTGTCGGAGCACAGGATGCAACAAGGGCTGAGCCTGAGCTGCTGAAAAGTTTTGTGCTCGATGCGGAGGCATGCGGGGCTGACAGGGTAAGAATTGCCGATACGGTCGGCATCGCTACTCCGACCTCCGTCCTTGCACTGGTCGGCAGGCTGAAAGCTGCAAGTCATACGGCTCTTGAGTTTCATGCTCATAATGATCTCGGTATGGCCACAGCCAATGCGTTTACCGCCCTGGAAGCGGGGTGTCATGCGGTCAGTGTTTCGGTGACCGGACTTGGTGAACGGGCGGGGAATGCGGCGCTTGAGGAGCTGGCCGTTGCCCTGAAGCTTTCGGGGAGGTACGAGAGCCGTATCGACACGAGAAAGCTGTCAAGCCTCTGTACGGCAGTCAGCATGGCGGCGGGAAGAGTGATCGAGGCACAGAAACCGGTGGTCGGCAGGTCGGCATTCGAGCATGAGTCGGGTATTCACTGCGCAGCGCTGCTGAAACATCCGCTTTCCTACCAGCCTTTTCTCCCCGATCAGGTTGGACGATCTCATCACGAGATGATAATCGGAAAACATTCGGGAAGCGCCGGATTGCAGCATTTTTTTTCCGGCAGGGGAATCCTGATATCGAGAAGTGAAGCAAACAGTCTGCTTTCGATTGTACGTAAAACAGCCAGTGAGAAGAAAAGGGCTTTGCAACCGGAAGAACTTGACAGCATTTACAGCAAACTTTCAACTCAAACAGTGATAACCATCCCGTAAGCGTCATGCTCATAGCCCAGGAACAGGACCATAGCAGTATCAGCCTGCTGGCGGAGGTCAGCAGGACAATCACCAACGAAAATGATATCAACAAGGTGTTACGACTTGTGCTTTTCATTATGTCGGAGAATATGAACATGCTCAGAGGCATGATCACGATTCTTAACCGCGATACCCGCGAAATTGTCATCAATGAATCGTTCGGACTGACTGAAAAAGAAAAAGAGAGGGGTCGGTACCAGATCGGTGAGGGAATTATCGGACAGGTGGTTAAAACCGGCAAACCGGTCATTGTACCTAATATCAGCGATGAACCGCTCTTCCTCGACCGTACCAGGTCACGCTCAAAGGCAAAAAAAGAGGGTCTCTGCTTTATCTGCATCCCAATCAAGGCAGGCACGGAAATTATAGGCACCCTTAGCGCTGACAGGCAACTCGATCCGGCTGAAATTGCAGAGAGCTCAAAAAAGCACAAGGCTGAGGATGAGCGAATGGATATGCTGCAATACTATGTTGACCAGCTCTCCATCATTGCTTCAATGATATCCCAGGCTGTACGTCTCAAGCAGATTGCACATGAAGAGAGCACCAATAACCATCAGGAGAAAAAAAGCCAGGAGAAGCTTTCAGCCAAGAGCCGAGATACGGAAGAGCTGGATGAAGAGAGCATTTCAGAAGCAGAACGGCCTGCAAATATTATCGGCAATGCCAAACCGATGATTTCGCTCTTTAAAATGATTGACAAGATCGCAAAAACCAATGCGACAACCCTTGTGCTCGGGGAGAGCGGGGTCGGAAAAGAGCTGGTTGCAAGCGCCATTCATTTCAAGAGCCGCAGGGCCGACAAGCCGTTCATCAAGTTCAACTGCGCGGCGTTGCCGGAGAGCATTGTTGAAAGCGAACTGTTCGGGCATGAAAAAGGTGCCTTCACCGGTGCATCTTCTACCCGTCACGGAAGGTTTGAACTTGCCGATGCTGGTACCATCTTTCTCGATGAGGTCGGCGAGCTGAGTCTGCCCATACAGGCAAAGCTGCTCAGAATCATACAGGAAAAAGAGTTTGAAAGGGTTGGTGGATCAAAAACCATTAAAGTCGATGTTCGGGTCATTGCCGCAACCAACCGCAACCTTGAAGAGCTGATTCGGGATGGACTGTTCCGGGAGGATCTCTATTACCGGCTCAATATTTTTCCAATAACCGTTCCGCCTCTGCGCGAACGGAAAACCGATATTTTGCTGCTGGCGGATTATTTTGTGGAAAAATACAATGCGGCCAACCAGAAAGGGGTGCGTCGAATTTCGACAACCTCTATCGACATGCTGATGCGTTATCACTGGCCGGGCAACGTTCGCGAACTTCAGAACTGTATCGAACGGGCGGTCATTCTGAGTGAGGATAATGTCATTCACGGCTATCACCTGCCACCGACACTCCAGACAGCGGAGTCGAGCGGAACGCCCTATACCGGTTCGCTGCAACAGAAGCTCGATGCGATTGAAAAAGAGATGATCATGGAGGCGCTCAAACGCACCAAGGGAAACATGTCTCGGGCAGCAGTACAACTGGGCCTCTCAGACAGAATCATGGGGCTGCGGATTAAAAAATTTGATATCGACTACCGGAAGTTCCGCCCGTAAGCCTCAAAGCCTTGTGCCAATTGAAGAGCGCATCCTTTCCAGAAGGTGGATATGGCGCTCTTCAGTTGAGATGATTATTTCGGCATTCCTGCTATGAACTGCTCAATGGCCGAGAGTTCTTCCTCGTTGAGACGGAAACTCCCGGCTCCGATTATACCCTCAACCTGGGCCGCAGTGCGACCGCCAACAATCGCGCCCGTAACTGCCGGGTGGCGCAATGTCCAGCTTATGGCAACCTCCCCTGCTGAACGCCCGTGAGGCGCACCGATGCGTTTGAGCAACTCGACCAGTTCAAGGTTGGCGGAGAGGCGCGGCTCCTGAAACTCCTTGTTGTTTCGGCGCCAGTCGTCAGCGGGAAAGTTGGCCACACGCTCTTTCGTCATTGCACCGGTCAGCATTCCCGAAAGCATCGGAGAATAGACAATAACCCCGATGTTGTGCTCCATACAGAATGGCAGAAGCTCCTTTTCAACTGCCGGACGAAGCATCGAGTATGGTGGCTGAAGAGAGGCAACAGGCGCAATCGGTATCACCCGGCGCAACTGGGCAACAGTGAAATTTGAAGCTCCGATATGGCGCACCAGACCTTCCTGCTGAAGACGGGCCATCTCCTGCCAACCCTCTTCAATATCGACTTCGGGATTTGGCCAGTGAATCTGGTAGAGATCTATTGCATCGACCCCAAGACGCTTCAGGCTCCCTTCACACTCGCGCCTTATCGACTCAGCCTTGAGAGAGCTGCCCACCAGGTTTTCCCGATCCCACACCAGAGAACATTTGGTAAAGATGTAAGGTCTCTGCTTCAAGCCCTTGAGAGCCTTTGCAACCAGTTCCTCCGAGTGACCGAGCCCATAAACCGCCGCAGTATCGATCCAGTTTACACCAAGTTCAACGGCTCGCTCTATTGCCCCTATGGCATCGCCGTCATCCTGCGCTCCCCAACCGTAAGCCCAGTTGCTGCCGCCAATAGCCCAGCTTCCGAAGCCAATGGGCGTAATCGTCATATCCGTGTTACCAAGCTGACGTGTCTGCATCATTCTCCTGTTTACAAAATTTATTTAACTGCAAATTTCAGCAGGAACCATCAATCATCCCGCGACCCTTCCCCTTCCGGTTTTCCTTTGGAAGGAGACTGCGAAACATTCAGTTCGCCGATATCAAGACGATCAATTCTGGCAGAGCGAATAAAGAGTTTGCCAATAAAAAGCCTCCCGATCGCCACTGCTCCAACAGCAAGCGCACCCAGCGACAAAGCGCCTATGGCAAGCGCACCAATAGAAAGGGCACCTGAAGAACGAAAACTCACAGAATCGAGCGGTTCCGGCCTCTCTGCATGACGCACCACACGGGAAACAGAAAGAGACTCACAACTGCTCCCCTTTGCGCCAGTAGCCTGATGACGATAAAGAAATGATTTCATAAGAAAAAGATGAAAGGTTCATAAAACTTTCCCAATAAAACCTTCAGCCAGGTTACTCCTCTCCCCCTCCATAATAATCAACCGGCAGATGGCCTGAAAGAAAATGAGGAAAAAACAGCAGCGTGGCGATAACCCTGAGCATTGAATTGTTACTTCCCTTCAGCAAGTTTTTGGCCAAGAAGACGTGCTTTTTTCTTTGAACGCTTGCTGAGTTCCTGTTGCTGCTTCTGCGCTGCCAGCCCGATAAAAAGCACCCCGACAGTTCTGGCTCCAACCAGGTTTGCGGCAGTTTTCAAAAGTCTCGTGACATCTCCAGAAAGCCTTGCAAAAACTGATGGAGCAGCAGAAGAGGCCACGAGCAGCGCTCGTTTTGTTTTAACCGGATTTCTGCTTTTCGGAGCAGGTGTTCCCCACGGCCAGTATCCAAAACAGACCAACCGTTCAATAAAGAGTTTCATCACTGCCGTAACTGTCCCTGCATTCATGGGTGAAGCAAGCACAAGAGTATCAGCCCGCTCCACCTCCTGAAGCAGGCTTTCCATATCGTCTTCGAGCACACAAAGGCCATGCTGAAGCCCCTCCTTCTGGGTACAGCTTCTGCAATTGGTGCAGAATGAAAGCGGCCTGTCAATCAACCAGATCTTCCTTGTCTCTGCGCCGCACTCTTTTGCAGAGGCAAGAATCTCTTCAACCGCCCTGTCGATAATGCCGCCTTTGCGGTAACTGCCAATAATTGCCAGAATTTTTACAGGTTTGGTCATTTGCATCTATGATTTGGTGATTCGCGCATGAGCAGCACTCAATACAGCTTGCAGCGTAATTTACTATATAGTTTTTTCACTTCTTGCAATACTTCACTATTTTATGAAATGGATGGCAGTGAAAAGAGGCCAAAAACACCAATAAAAATGGCAGCACCAGACAATCAGTCACTTCTTCAGCAACAAGTGCCAGTCAAAGATTTATCGGTATCACCATTAAAGAGCAGACCGGGCTTTTTTCAGGACGATACCGGATCAACGTCCTCCTTGCGCATGATGTGTATGGCATCTCTCATTACCGCCATAGTTTTTGGATTTTTGACGCTCTATCTTCCCAATGCCGGGGAAAATGGCATATATTTCACCCTTGTCTCCCTTGTTGGGGCATTTGCTCCCAAGGCAATTCACAAGGTTGAATAGGAAAGAACGTTCTCAGGAGCATCTGCTGAAACGAGGAAGTCAGATAAAATCCATCTCAACAACAGAAGAGCAACAAAAGGAGAAAAAAAATGGCAGAAACTGAAAATAAAAACAACAAATCCGGCTTTCTGGAAGAAGATAGCG
This sequence comes from Chlorobium sp., assembly GCA_005843805.1. Taxonomy (GTDB): domain Bacteria; phylum Bacteroidota; class Chlorobiia; order Chlorobiales; family Chlorobiaceae; genus Chlorobium. The sequence goes on along the minus strand of SZXY01000044.1, from coordinate 4,617 downwards.
GAGCCCGCTCTTCAATGCGCCTTATGAGCCTGATCTCACTTGGTGCAGCTATAATGTTTGGATTCCTGACTCTTTACATCTCCCTTGAGAAAGGCCAGGCAGACAGTAATGGAATTATCCTCACGGGCATGTTTCTTGTTGGCGCATTTGCACCCAAGGCCGTTCAAAAATTTGCCGAACAGAAAATAGGCCCGATAAACAAAGAATCAGACCCGCAATAGGAGTATAACGACGCGTGAAAAGCGCATCTCTCTGTTTTTCAAAAAAGTACGGCGACTGCGCTCACCTGGCCTGGAACAAAAAAACAGTCGGGAAATTGGCCATCTTCGAACCAATCACAATTTGCTCATACCCGCCTGAAGATTTTCGAGGTAGCGATCAATCATGCCACCGAACTCCATCTCTACCAGAGGGGAGATGATAAACTGGAGAAACGAGGGGAAATCGACCGTCAGATCACCTTTGGTATTGAGTGTTACAGTTGTACCGCTTCCTTTGGGGATTATTGTCCACTCCCCTGACACAATGGCATTACCAACTCCCTGAATCGGTGTCCAGGCAACTTTCATTGTGACAGGATCGGAGGTATAGCGACAGGCATAGATCGTTTGCTGCAGGGTATAACTTCCGATACCGATTTTTTCCATTTCCCAGCGGAAGCTGTTGCCACCGAGATCGACAAGCTGGTCAACCTTTGGAAAATGAGAGGCAGATCGCACAACATCGGCCAGCAGCCCGAACACTTTATCGGGAGCAGAGGGAGTCTCGAACCCCTTCTGAATCTTGATAGCGACAGAAAATGACATGATGTTAAAAGCCGCAGCTTTCCGTTTTGTGTTAAGGGAGATGCATGTCGAGTGCCTTGAGCAGTGTTTCGTCCCGGTTATAAATATCGTCACGGAACAGAATATCATCGCCTTCAGGCACAACGGTAAGGTAAAGAATAAATACCGGAATCCGTTTCGGAAGAGAGAGTGTTCTTGTTTTTCCCGTACTGATGGTGGTCTGAATGTTCTCCCTGCTCCATCGAACACTGTCCTGAAGCACCAGCACAGCAAGATCAACCGGGTTTTCAACCCTTATACAGCCAGAGCTGAAGGCTCTTGTGCTTTTTGCAAACAGCTCCTTGTTGGGCGTGTCGTGCAGGTAGACAATGTATTTGTTCGGCAGCATGAACTTTATCCTTCCCAGCGCACCGTGATCTCCTGCACTCTGCTGAAGGCGCCAGGGAAAGTTTTCTGGAGTATACTGCGACCAGTTGATCGAGGCTGAATTGACAACCAAGCCATCGTGATCAATGACGCTCAGCTTTTTTTTGTCAAGATATGAGATGCTTTTACGTATAGCGGGAAGAGCATCCTTGGCAAGAATGGTGGGAGGAATAACCCACTGGGGGTTTAACACAATGTACTGCATATCAGCCCTGAAAACCGGTGTTTCGCGCAATGGCTGTCCGACAATGACCCGCGTACTCCATCGATAACGACCGTTTTCAATATATTGCAAGGTGAAATCCGCAATATTGACCATAACACAGGTTGGCACCATATCGACCATAAACCATCGATATCGTTCAAGGTTAAGCCGGAGCTGCCGGATACGACGCTCAACCGGAATATTCATAACTTTGAGGGTAGTTGGTCCAACCACTCCATCAACCTCTATACCGTTCAGCTTCTGAAACCGTTTTACGGCAACACTCAACTCTCGGCTGAACACTGTTGAGCTATCCGGATTCGCAAGGGCAAGTTCACCTGATGCCTCAAGTCGCCGACGCAACAAAGGCACGCGACTCTCCCTGTTGCCCTCTTTAAGAATTCCTCCTTCCGGCAAAACAGGCCAGCCTCCTTCACGGGCAATTGCGCGATAACGGAGCAGACCTTTTCTGAGCTGCTCGTATTTTGGATGCTGAGGACGAAGTTCACGGAAGAGTGCTGCAATCCGTTCAGTTGCAATGGCACCCTGAAGCCTGTACTCAAGGGCTGTAAGTCTTTTGGCATCATGAATGCTCCACTCTGCCTCAAGACTCTCTGGATTAACCTTGCCGTACCGGAGATGGCCTGCAAGGGTAAACAAAGCGTCGCTCATGAGAATATCGCAAGAGGCCTGATCTTCAGGAGTGAGTGGAGAAACATTATAAAAACCCCTGATTTGCGTGATGTGATAATCAGAAGGATCAAGGCCATCATCCGAAGCCTCGTCAATACTGCTGATCAATTCGGCTATCATCGAGCGCTTTGTCCAAACAGGCTGAAACCCCCGAGCAGCATAGAAGCGGGCAAGTGTCGAACTGAACGACTCATGGTCACGACTCCCAGTGGTACTTTTCTGCCTGGAAATGTGGCTGAAGCGGGCATGAATAATTTTCGCTGCTGCGTTGCCGGCTATCCCATTGCCGGGATCTGCCAGATGATTCTGCTGCTGAGGCTGCTCCAGACGGGGTGGCACCGGTTTGTCCGAAAGGAGATGAAGAGGAGTTATTGCAAGCCAGAACAGAAGAATAGCTATCATAGGTCAGGATATGCGTTATAAAAACTGCCCGGAAACCTCCGGCAGTCGGGCGAAATCGGGATTGAGAAGAGTAGAGCTGAGGGCATATTCCCTGGCGCTCTGGTAGATAAAAAGGCAACTTCCGCCTTTAATAAGATCAATTACCTGCTGATTATTCTCAAAAGAGAGCGCAGGACAACCCTGGCTTCTGCCAAGACGTCCGTGCTTTCTGATAAAATCATGGGAAACATAATCAGCACCGTGAATGACAATACTTCTCATTTCGGCATTGTCATTAATACCACGCTCCATGCCAAGAAGACGGAGCGAATAGCCATTCTTGCCATCATAGGTATCGGCGGTTGTATAGAACCCGAGACTGCTCTGATGGGAACCAGGATTGTTGGAAAAGCGCTCTGCATAGTTCTCACCGCTGCCACTGCCATGCGCGACAAGCCCTGAATAAAGCAGTCGACCCTGGTTAATGTCAATAACAAAAAGCCGATCCTCAACCGATGGCCGGTTAAAATCAATCACCGTAAGAATACCGTCACGAGTGACTTTGCCCTGCTCCCTGAGGGAATAATAGCCAGCAAGCGCCATAGTGAGCACCCTTGAATCAATCCTGTTTTTGAGTTCTGGAGATTGCGAAAGCAAAGAGATGTTTTGCCGGAAAGGATTCTCTTCAAAAAAGAGCGTATTGGCTTGCACTGGAATGGCCATCATAAGCAGCATACAGAGCATGGTAATCAATCGAATCATAAACAACCTCACACTTGTGGTTAAGCCTGCACAGCGCCAATCCCTGAATGCGGCTGGGCAGATGCATATAAAAACGGGAACCGGACGTATGCAAAACCGGGGAAAGCCTTAATATTACGACATATAAAACTGTTGGCGAGCACAACAGAAAACGACTAAAAAGTTGTTCAATCTGCAGGATTGCCAGGAAAACGGCTTCAAGGACTCACAAAAAAGGAAGGAAACTCTTGTGCCCGTTATGCCATCAAATACAATAAGGCAATTGGAAAATGCCGACAAAAGATAAGATTTTTTTTTATCCGATCAAATCCGATGGTTTTCTGCCGAACCTGCCGTCCTGCAGGAAAGTGCCTCCTGAGAGTGCTGAAAAAGTACCTGCGCTTCAGCAATGCTGCTGAATATGCGGATATGAAAAAGATGGGGCGACCAGTTGAGCAGAAAGGTGGCAAGCCCCTCCCAGATAGAAACCCAGGCCACAATGGTAATTCCTTCGGCAAAAACAGTGTTGAGAAATGATGCACTTCCCGACACCGCAAAGAGATGATTGACCCAGAGGGAGAGACCAAGAATGACAATGCCGATAATGAGCAGCATTCCGGCAGTTCTCAGCATTGTTTTCATGGCTGCCAGTTCAAGCTCCCTCTGGTAGATAAAAAATTTATGGACACTGGTGCGTACCCGCTGCATCAGCTCATCAGAAGGAACCCTCTCAAAAGTAAAGCGTACAACAAACTCAGCCCGGCCTATTTCACGCACACATTCGGTCAAATAATAGACAAGATCTTCTTCAAGGTCTTTTTTATGATAGGGCGCAATCTTGTCGAAGTTCTCATAAAGATCTTCGACACGCCTTGCCGCCACATCGATAATAACCCGCCCTTCCGCCGTCTGTTCGTAGCGGTCAAGAATTCTTTTTTTTACCGGGCTCCTCCACCCGGATATTTTGTGACGGAAGCCGTTTGTCATTTTACTGAAGAAGGAATAAAACGCCAGCGTGAAGTGATGGTGGCTGTAATCTCCTGTTCTGCGGGCGCGATCTCTGTTGGAGCTGACACAGGAGCGGACTTCATGGCCATGAGTTCCATCGGGCGTCCACCGATGAAAGAGGGTTGCATGAGACTCACTTCGATCAATTGTCCGACACTTCCACCTGCTGCACGAGCCATGACCAATGCGTCACTATGCGCATTGCCAATCGCAAGCGCAACTGCCTGCTGACGAAGTGCATCGTAACGGCTTGAAAAAAAACGAATCCCCTGAACTTCATCGGCCCCGGCCTTCACCACACCGTCGATAATTCGTCCGAGGGTCGCAAGGTTGTGTACCTTCACCATGATGGTATGGCGGGCACTGTAACCTTTCATT
>SZXY01000047.1 GCA_005843805.1 Chlorobium sp. | reverse complement strand
TGGAAACGGCTACAGGCAGACAGGTGTGTCCTCGTATAAGCTTCTTTCTGGAGAACTCCAGAAAACATGATCTTCCGACAAATGCCCATAAAGTCCTCATCGCCAATGCATCGATGAAGCGGTAGATTGCACCCTCTTCACCATTAGGCGGGAAAAAACTGAATCCCGAGTTGGTGAAGAGGGTGAACATACATATATGATGCGATATGGAAGCTGATAATCGCTGTCAATTGGTGAATAGCACTTCAGCATATTGCCACATAAAGCCTTTCCGAAAGCGGCGCAGCATCTAAAAAGCGTGTGTCGCCATAGCTGATTACCAGGAACTCCGCTGTACATCGGCGGAAGAGTCACCGACAGCCATCCACCTTCAATATACTGTCATCGTGATGAGTGCGCCCCCGGTACGCTCCGGGATGAATACGCGTCACACCATCAATGCCTGTGTGGCTGCATCCGTTCTCAATCGGTAGAATGACCACTGCCAGTCGCGCAGTCCCACGCAAGACGACTGCGGGGCGTAACGGAAGCAAGCCATGCAAAAAGCAGCTCTGGATAAGCAGACCGAAATGCGGCATAACCAGCAGAAACTGTGAAGAAATGGTCGCAAAACAAACCTTTCGATACTTTTTCTCTTCTCTCATTGCTGTCATCCATTTCCATGAATGACTCCTTACCACCTTTTTTTCTCGTTTCAGCCGGAGTTTACCTTCAAAAAAGAAAGTAGCCTGTTCTATCGCAAGATAAATCCTAACATTCAGTTTTGCTGAACCCTTGGCAATCAGAACAGGCTTAAAAAAAATTTGACGTGATATCAATTCTTTTTTTCCTGAGATCTTCAGAACGTTCGACTGGAAATGCAGTGAAGTAAAGTTTTTTTGGGCAAGTACCTGAATGAGTGTCAGCTTCGGTGAAGGAAAGCGTTCATGCTGGTTTCAGGAAATCACACCATTGGCCAAACAGAAATAAAAAAAAGAGACAGAACTTTCGCTCTGTCTCTTTCTTAAAGAAACCGGAAGACCGGAAACTTATTTTTTCTCTGCTGCAGGTGCGGCAGGTGCTGCTGGTGCGGCAGGTGCTGCTTCTGCTGCTGGTGCGGCAGGTGCGGCAGGTGCGGCAGGTGCTTCAGGAGCAGGTGCAGGTGCAGGTGCTGCTACAGGAGCTTCTGCAGGAGCTTCAGCTTTTTTTGCACAGCCTACAAAAGAAACTGAGCTTAAAAGGAACAAGAAAATGAAAAGTTTTTTCATTGCTGGATTGTTATTTTTGTTGTTTGATAATTGACAGCTTCATCAGCTCCCCAATATTAAAAAAAAACAGAGACTTTTCAAAAGCCCACTGTATGGCAGAATATGCAAAATATTTCCATATCCCGCCATAATTAATAATATTTTTAATCGACAAGTAACTCCAATTCTGCTTTTTCAAGCTTGTGGAAGTTCAGATAACGGTAAATATTCTCTTCTTTTGCGCCAGAAAGATAGCGAGAGAATATCTGCATATATTCATCCTTGTTGGGAAGATGACCCAGCAGCGCACATACTGCCGCAAGCTCCGCCGAGCCAAGATATACTTGTGCACCGGTACCCATTCGGTTATCGAAGTTCCTTGTACTGGTGGAAAATACAACCGCATTGTCGGCTACCCTGGCCTGGTTGCCCATGCAAAGTGAACATCCGGGAAGTTCAATACGGGCTCCGGATGCACCAAAGACTGAATAATAGCCTTCATCAATAAGTTTTTTCATATCCATCTTGGTAGGAGGCACAATCCAGAGCTTGGCTGCAGTGACACCCTTGCCTCTCAAAACTTCACCCAGCGCACGGAAATGTCCAATATTGGTCATACAGCTTCCGACAAAGACCTCATCGATGACTTTTGGCCTTTTTTCGTCAAGAAGTACCTCGCTGAGCGTCATGACATCGTCAGGATCGTTGGGGCAGGCAAGAATGGGCTCGGTAATTTTATTCATGTCTATATCGAGAACCTCAGCATACTCGGCATCGGCATCAGGCTCAAGAAGAGTTGGGTTTGCAAGCCACTCCTGCATCTTGCCAATGCGGCGCTGCAGGGTTTCAGCATCACCATAACCCTGCTCGATCATTTCCGCAAGCAGTTTGATGTTCGAACTGAGATACTCTATGACTGGCTCTTTGTCGAGTCGAACAGTACATGCAGCGGCACTGCGTTCGGCGGAAGCATCACTCAGCTCAAACGCCTGTTCGACCTTGAGTTGCGGTAATCCTTCGATTTCAAGAATACGTCCGGCAAAAACATTCTTCTTGCCTTTTTTCTCAACCGTTAACAGTCCTTTCTTGATGGCTACGTAAGGGATGGCATTGACAAGATCACGCAACGTAACTCCTTCCTGAAGCTGACCGGTAAAACGAACAAGCACTGACTCTGGAACATTGAGCGGCATGGTGCCGGTAACGCCTGCAAAAGCTACAAGACCCGATCCACCCGGGAATGAAATCCCGATAGGAAAACGGGTATGGGAATCTGCACCGGTACCGAGCGTATCCGGCAGCACCATACGGTTCAGCCAGGTGTGAATAACCCCGTCTCCTGGTTTGAGCGAAACGCCTCCCCTGCTCATGATAAAGTAGGGCAGACTTCTGTGAAGATTGATATCGGATGGTTTCGGGTAGGCGGAGGTATGGCAGAAGCTCTGCATCAGAAGATCTGCACTGAAGCTGAGAGAGGCAAACTCTTTTACCTCGTCACGGGTCATGGCGCCTGTTGTATCCTGGGAACCAACGGTAAGTGTTTCGGCTTCGACATACATGCCAGGACGTACTCCCGGAAGTCCACATGCCTTGCCAATCATTTTTTGTGCAAGTGTGTAGCCTTTGCCACTGTCCGCAGGCTGCTCGGGACGCACAAAAAGGGTCTCCTCAGCAAGACCGAGAATTTTTCTTGCTTTTCTTGTAAGGTTCCGGCCAATGATGAGTGGAATACGTCCACCGGCACGTACTTCGTCTGCAAGGGTGTTTGGTGAAAGTTCGAAACGTGCGATAACTTCACCGTTTTTCTCTATTTTTCCCTCGTAAGGATAGAGGTCGATGACATCGCCCATTTCCATGGCATTCACATCTGCCTGGATCGGCAGTGCCCCTGAGTCCTCTGCTGTATTAAAAAAAATGGGGGCAATAATGCTGCCGATTACCACTCCACCAGTGCGTTTATTGGGCACAGCGGGAATGTCGTTGCCAATATGCCACTGAATGGAGTTGATGCCGGATTTCCTGCTTGATCCTGTCCCCACAACGTCGCCAACATAGGCAAGAGGATTGCCTTTTGCTTTCAATTGTGCAATGGTTCCGATAGGATCAGGCATTTTGATTCCGAGCATGCAACGTGCATGAAGGGGAATATCACTGCGAGTGAACGCTTCACTTGCAGGTGAAAGATCGTCGGTATTGGTTTCACCCGGTACCTTGAAAACTGTCAGGGTAATTTTTTCAGGAAAAGTGGGCTTTGAGATAAACCATTCGGCATCTGCCCAGGATTTAAGCACTTCCTCGGCATAAGGGTTGGTTTTTGAGAGTTCGACTACCACTTCAAAGGCATCGTAGACCAGCAAGGTTTTTTTGAGCATCAGAGCGGCCTGGCTGCAAATTGCCGGATCGTTATGAGCGAGTGCATCGACAAGAGGTTTGACATTATAACCGCCGAGCATGGTGCCCAATATTCTGACAGCTTCCATACTGTCAATCACACTACAGGAAATATCACCTTTGATAATACCATCGAGAAACGCAGCTTTTTCAAATGCGGCATCGTCAACACCAGGACTGATATGTTCAATGAATAACTCAAGCAGATACTCCTTTTCCTGAACGGGCTCCTGCTGCAGCAGACTGACAAGCAATTGCGTCTGTTCGGCGGTTAATGGTAAAGGCGGTATGCCAAGCTTCGCTCGTTCTTCGGTATGCATACGATATTGTTGCACAAAACTCATAAGCCCAATCTCCCTCGTGTTATGTATGTTTGAAACAAATGTACTTTTTAATAAACAGACAGAAAATGTCAACACACCTTCCTGTAACAGGCCAAAAACATAAAGTTACCATACGGGCTATTTAAAACCAACATGGCATTGACCACAAGGCAATGAAACGCCGAAGTTCTTAAGTCAGAAAACCCGTTTATGCTTCTTTCTTAATGTGGCAGAGAAAAAAACTGAGGCCTGTTGAAAAAAATTATTATATGATCAGCATACTGTCGCCATAGCTGAGAAAACGATACCCTTCTTCAACTGCTTCCCTGTATGCATTGAGCAGATGATCCTTGCCGGCAAATGCTGCGGTCAGCATAAGTACGGTTGATCGGGGAGCATGAAAGTTTGTCAGCAGGGCATCGATGATTCGGAAACGGTATCCGGGATAAATAAAAATATCGGCTTCTCCCGTCAGCGGTTCCGTTCCTGAGTAACTTTCGATACGCTCTGCGGCATGTTCGAGCGCCCTGGTAACGGTTGTGCCTACGGCCACAATCCTGCCTCCGGCAGCTTTGACCTGGCAGATCTTTTCAATGGACTCACGGGGAATCGAGTAAAATTCCCGATGCATGTGATGCTCCTGAAGCATCTCAACCCTTATGGGAAGAAAGGTACCGAGACCAACATGGAGGACAAGAGTAACAACATCAACCCCTTTTTGCCGAAGTTTTTCAAGCAGTTCGGGAGTCATGTTCAGGGAGGCCGTCGGGGCGGCCACAGAACCCGGCAGTTCGGCAAAGAGGGTCTGGTATCGTTCTCGATCAACCTCCTCGGCCTCCCGTTTGAGGTAGGGTGGAATCGGCACTCCCCCGTATTGCTCGAAAAGAGCGAGTAACCTCTCTTCACCACTCCCGCCAGTAAGTTCAATACGGGCAATACCATGATCGACAAGATCGACCACCTGAAGCTCATGATTATGTGCTGTGAGCGTGTCGCCTTTTTTCAGCTTCCCCCGGTAAAGTACAAGATTCTGCTCACCCTGATGCTTTTCAAGAAGCATCAGCTCAATCTTTGCCCCTGTTTGCTTGCTTGCAAACAACCTCGCCCGGAGAACTCTCGTGTTGTTGAGTACAAGCAGATCTCCCGGCTGCAGATAATCGTCCAGAGCGTCGTAGCGGGTGTGCCCTATAACGCCGGAGTGCCTGTCGAGCACCAGAAGTAGGGTAGAGCCTCGCTCAAGAGGCGGGTATTTGGCAATTTTTTCTTCGGGCAGTTCGTAATCGAAGTCACCAGCTCTCATAGCGTTCTCAATCTTGACCTTACAGCCTCAGCATGGGCCTGAAGCCCTTCATGGTCGGCAAATGAGGCGATTTTTTCACCGCACCTGCTCAACTGGCCTTTGGAATAGGAAATAATCGAGGTGTGCTTGACAAAGTCACGTACCGAGAGCGGTGAAAAAAAGCGTGCCGTTCCGTTGGTTGGCAAGGTATGGTTGGGGCCAGCATAGTAATCACCTACAGTTTCGCAGGAGTAGGAGCCCATGAAAATAGCGCCGGCATGATGAATGCCGGGAAGAAGATCCCAGGGCTGTTCGACATGCAGTTCCAGATGCTCGGGCGCTATCATGTCCGATACCGTGCAGGCCTCTTCCAGCGATCCAACCAGCACAATGGCGCCATTTTGCTGCAGGGCGGAAGCAATAATCTCACTGCGAAGCATTGAGGGCAGACGGGCTTCGGCACACTTCCGCACGGCAGCGGCCAGCGATTCCGAAGGAGTAATCAATACCGCTGATGCATCGGGATCGTGCTCAGCCTGGGCAAACATGTCAAGGACGATAAATTCAGGATTGGCGGTTTCGTCGGCAATGATAACCACCTCTGATGGCCCGGCTATGCTGTCGATGGAGACATGACCGAACACCTGTTTTTTGGCAAGCGCTACAAATTTATTGCCAGGGCCGGTAATGATATCAACCTTTGGAATGCTTTCTGTACCATAAGCAAAAGCAGCTATTGCCTGGGCTCCACCAAGTTTATAGATGGAACCAATACCGGCAACTGCTGCAGCAGCAAGAATGTCGGGATTTACCTCTCCTGATGCGTCGCAGGGAGTCGTTATAAAAATCTCTTTTACTCCAGCCACTTTGGCAGGGGCAGCGTTCATGAGCAGTGAGGAAGGATATGAGGCCTTTCCACCCGGAACATAGAGGAGGGCTTTTTCCATGGCCGTTACCCGCTGTCCAAGAATCACACCGCCATCGCTTTCATAAAAAAAGCTTTTTTCCACTTCGTGCTGATGAAAGCGGACAATATTGCTGTATGCCTCTTCAAGCACCGAAAGAAACTCGGGATCCGCATGTTTATATGCATCCTCTATGGTCTCGGCTGAAACCAGCATGGAAGAGAGCCGAACGCCCTGAAAGCGTTCCGTGTAGTCCAGTACAGAACGGTCTCCATTCTGGCGGACATTGAGGAGAATCTCGTCTACAGCAGACTGAACAGATGCATCAGAAGTCACGTTCCGGTCCAATTGCTTTTGCAGGGCTGAACGTTCCAGGGGAAAACGATATAAGTGCAGCACTTTTTTCTGATTTGGGTTGTCTTGAGTTCGGGAATTCCGTTGCAACAATGTACTCAATCACCGTATTTATAGAAACACAACAGAATAAGCTGAAATACCGGTGAAGATGACTGAAAAAAGAACCCTTTGAAGCACTCTTTTCATTTGAAAAAAAAGTTCCATTAACTACCTTACGGTTTCAGTTGGAACCTTGGAATATAGCCTGAATCAGCTCCTTTCCAAGCCACTATGACAGCACACACAGAACCATGCCAATATGAGCTTTTTCAGCAATCTGTTCAGAGATATCGCCATTGATCTCGGAACAGCGAACACATTGATTTTTATCCGGGATAAAGGCGTTGTTTTAAATGAACCCTCCATTGTTGCCCGCGAACGCAATACGGGAAAAGTTGTGGCCATAGGTCATGAAGCACTTCTGATGCATGAAAAAACCCATCCTGGCATTATCACGATCCGACCGCTTGCCAATGGTGTCATTGCGGATTACGAAGCAACGGAAGAGTTGATCAAAGGATTGATCAATAAAACAAAAACCAAATTTTCATTCGGCATTCGCCGTATGGTTATCGGAATTCCGTCGGGCATCACCGAGGTTGAAAAAAGAGCCGTACGTGACTCCGCAGAACATGTTGGCGCCAAAGAGGTCTACCTGGTAACTGAACCGATGGCTGCTGCAATCGGTATCGGACTTGATGTCAAGGAACCAATGGGTAACATGATTGTCGATATTGGAGGTGGTACAACCGAAATTGCCGTTATTTCACTCGGTGGTATTGCATCAGGAGAGTCCCTCCGGGTTGCAGGAACCGATATCACCAACGCAATTGTCCGTCATTTCCGAAAGGCGTATAACCTTGCAATTGGCGAACGCACAGCCGAAGATGTCAAGATAAAAATCGCGTCTGCCTACAAACTCGAAAAGGAAATGACCATGATGGTCCGGGGCAGAAACCTTGTGACAGCTCTTCCTGAAGAGCGGGAGGTCAATTCAGCCACCATCAGGGAAGCTATTGCCACTCCGATCAGCCAGATCATCACATCAATTAAAAAAAGCCTCGAAGTAACCAAACCTGAGCTTTCAGCCGACATTCTCGACCGTGGTCTTTTTCTTGCCGGAGGCGGAGCACTCATCAAGGGACTGGACAAAAAAATCAACGAAGAGACAAAACTTGCCGTTCATATCAGCGAAGATCCCCTTACCGCTGTTGCAAGGGGCACAGGAGAGGTGCTCGAAAATCTTGAAAAGTATCGCTCAGTGCTCCTTTCAACCAAGCGTTACTGAAAAAAAACAGCCGACTCTACACCTCATCGAGCAATCTGGAATAATAAGCTTCATACTCTTCAACAAGCAAGGCGGTCTCGTACCGCTTTGCCTGTTTGACGGATGCCTCTGAGCATTGAAGCCAGTGGTTGTGATCTGAAAGCAACAGAAGGGCTTTTTGGGTCATCCCTTCGATATCTCCGTGTGGAAGCAGATAGCCATGTACTCCCGGAACAATAAATTCAGGAAACCCTCCCGCCATAGTGGCAACAACCGGCACACCACAGGCCATTGCTTCAAGAGCTGCAAGACCAAATGACTCGACATTGCTCGGCATCAACATGATGTCGGCAATGGAAAGCAGCGGAACGATATCATCAAGTTTACCAAGAAACCTTACCTGTTCAGAAAGTCCGAACTGACGCACAAGAAGTTCGGCTTCATTACGTTCAGGTCCGTCACCGACAAGCAGAAGGAGAGAATCGATTTGCTTACTCACGGCATTAAAAATCCTGATAATATCACCAATACATTTCACTGGCCTGAAATTCGATATATGAATAAGGATCTTTTCATCCCTGATGCCAAGCTGTTCACGGATTTCGCTTTTCGGAGAACGAAAAAAAATCGAGGTATCAACAAAATTTGGAATAACAGTAATCTCCTTTTTTGGACTGAACATTCTGACAGTTTCATCCCTGAGGTATCCGGAAACTGCCGTCACTCCATCAGACTTGTTGATGGCCAGCCTGACAACATCCTGCATACCACGATCAGCGCCGACAACAGTTATATCGGTACCATGAAGCGTTGTTGCCAACCTGAAACACCTCGATTTGCTGCACTTGTCCTCAAGCATCTGACGGGCGAGCATGGCACTCAATGCATGAGGGATCGCATAATGGGCATGAACCACATCAAGCTTTTCATAAAAAGCCACCTTGGCTATTGTGGAAGCAAGTGCAAGAGAGTAAAATGGACACTCAAACAACGGATAGTGCATCACTTCAACCTCATGATAAAAGATGTTTCGGGAAAATGCACCAAGCCGGAAAGGAGCCGCCTGACTGAAAAAATGTACCGTATGACCTTTAGCAGCAAGC
>SZXY01000079.1 GCA_005843805.1 Chlorobium sp. | reverse complement strand
TCGAGAACGGTATCAGTGTCACTGACCGTCAGATTGCTTCCCTTGAAACAGAAGCGCCCGGTATTGCCGGAGAGATCAGGGCGAGGGATGCACGCATTGCGCAGCTTGACGACCAGATCCGCAAAAGCGTGGTGAGAAACCCTGTCGAGGGGATGGTGCTGACAAGATATGCCGAAGAAGGAGAGTTGACCTCTTACGGAAAAGCTCTTTACAAGATCGCCGATCTCCATGCAATGTTCCTGAGAGTCTACCTGAGCGGTGCTCAGCTTTCACAGGTCAGGATTGGCCAGGAGGTTGAGGTGTTGGTTGATACCAGCAACGGTGCTGAAAGGAGCCTGAAGGGAAAAATCACCTGGATCTCTGCAAAAGCTGAGTTTACGCCCAAAATCATCCAGACCAAAGAGGAGAGGGTCAGCATGGTCTATGCCGTCAAGGTGCTTGTTGACAACCGCGAGGGATTGCTCAAGATCGGTATGCCCGGAGAGATGCGGTTCCTGAACAAGAGCGGGTCATGAAAGAGGCTCTTCTGGCTGAAGGGGTCGGCAAGCGGTTTGGCGCAGTGAACGCTCTTCAGGATATAACGTTTGCGGTTGGTGAAGGAGAGCTTTTCGGGATAATCGGTGCAGATGGGGCAGGTAAAACCACGCTGTTCCGGATACTGACAACCCTTCTGCTGCCCGATGAAGGGAGTGCGGAAGTTCTCGGGCTCGATGTAGAGCGTTCCTGGCGCGAAATCCGTCGCAGGATAGGCTATATGCCCGGACGATTTTCACTCTACCCTGACCTTAGCGTTGAGGAAAATCTTCGTTTTTTTGCCACAGTGTTTGGCACGACCGTTGAGAAAAATTATGAGCTGATAAGGGAGATTTACAGTCAGCTCGAACCGTTCAAAACAAGGAGGGCTGGCAAGCTTTCCGGAGGAATGAAGCAGAAGCTGGCCCTCTCGTGCGCACTGGTGCATCGGCCTGCACTGCTCTTTCTTGACGAACCCACAACTGGTGTCGATGCCGTTTCGCGCAGTGAGTTCTGGCAGATGCTTCGCCGCCTGAAAGAGCAGGGGATAACCATTCTTGTCTCAACGCCCTACATGGACGAAGCTGGCCTGTGCGACCGTATTGCGTTCATGCAGGAGGGAGGTGTGCTTGCTATCGACTCGCCTGCAGGTATCACAGCTCTTTTCGGCAAGCAGCTCTTCGCCATTCGTCATACTCAAACCTGGCAGCTCATCACTGCTTTGCGTTCAAGCCCCAATGCCTCTTCCGTCTACGCCTTCGGCAGCGCAGTGCATTATACCGACAAGCGCTCCGCACTTCGGGCCGATGAACTGCTTGCAGATCTCCAAGCAAAAGGATTTGAAGGAGCTGAAGTCCGTCAGATCGAGCCAGGCATCGAAGATACTTTCATGGCGCTTATGGAAAAAAGAACGGAAGCCGCTCATGAGTGAAACGGTTATTCATACGGAAAAACTGTCGAAACGGTTTGGTGATTTCGTGGCAGTGGACGCTCTCTCTTTCAGTGTCAGGGGAGGGGAAATTTTCGGTTTTCTCGGAGCAAACGGGGCAGGCAAGACAACGGCGATCAGAATGCTGACCGGCCTTCTCGCTCCCACCTCCGGTAGTGCCACGGTTGCGGGATTTGACCTCTACACATCGTCGGAACAGATCAAGCGAAACATCGGCTACATGAGCCAGCGCTTCTCCCTTTACGATGACCTCACCGTCAGGGAGAATATCAGGTTTTTTGCAGGGATTTACGGCCTTTCAGGCAAGGTTATCAAAGAGAAAACCTCATCGCTTCTTGAAACTCTCGGGCTGGTGGAGGTTGCCGATGCCCGACTTGCGTCGCTGCCACTCGGCTGGAAACAGAAACTTGCTTTTTCGGTAGCCATCCTGCATGAACCAAAAATCGTCTTTCTTGACGAACCAACCGGGGGCGTAGACCCGGTAACCAGAAGGCGGTTCTGGGATATGATCTATGAAGCCTCGGAAAGGGGGTTAACCATTTTTGTCACAACTCATTACATGGACGAAGCCGAATATTGCGACCGCCTCTGCATCATGGTCAACGGCAGGGCAGCGGTACTCGATACCCCTGAAGCGATGAAGCGGCACTACGGAGCAGAGAGCATGAACGAAGTCTTTCTCCATCTTGCAAGGGGTAAACAAGCGGAGTAACCCATGCGCAGTTTCAGAGCCTTTCTTCTCAAGGAGTTCTACCACATCTTCCGGGACCGCAGAACGGCAGCCATTCTTTTCGGCATGCCGCTCATTCAGTTGCTCCTCTTTGGCTTTGCCATCCGCAACGAGATCGAGGAGGTCAAGCTTGGCATTTATGACCAGTCACACGACGTCGTCACCAAAGAGATAACGGACAAGTTAGTCTCATCAGGATATTTTCTCGTTACTCAGGCCCTGCATACACAAGCCGAAATCGAACGGGCGTTTTCTGTCGGGACCATCACTGAAGCCATTGTTTTCGAGCCGGGATTTGCCGCACGTCTCCAGAGGGAAGGGAAGGCTGACGTGCAGGTAATTACTGACGGATCGAACCCCAATGTATCGAGAATCATCACCGGATATACCGCCTCTGTGCTGCGGGAGTATCGCAACGATTCCGCAAAAATGGCCGCAGGAGGGGTTGTTGGAGTAGAAGCGGTGCCTCTCATGATGTTCAATCCGGCACTCAAAAGTGTCTACCTCTTTGTGCCCGGGCTGATGGCGCTCATTCTCATGCTGGTCTCAGCCCTGATGACCTCGATCAGCATTACACGCGAGAAAGAGACCGGCACCATGGAGCTGCTGCTGGTCTCCTCTTTACGGCCAGTACAGATCATTGTCGGCAAGGTGGTTCCTTATCTTTTGCTCTCGTTTGTCAATGTCGTGACCGTAGTGGCTCTGGCCTCACTGGTCTTTGGCGTACCCTGCAGGGGTAGTCTCCTGCTGCTCATGCTGGAATCGCTCCTCTTTATCACGACGGCGCTCTCGCTCGGCATTTTTATCTCCTCGATCACCAGCTCGCAGCAGGTTGCCATGATGATCTCACTTGCGGGGCTTCTGCTTCCGACCATTCTGCTTTCAGGATTTATTTTTCCGGTAGCAAGCATGCCTCTGCCGTTACGGCTCATCAGCAACCTCATTCCGGCGAAATGGTACCTCATCATTGTGAGAGGCATCATGCTGAAAGGGACAACCTTCAGTTACATCTGGAAGGAGAGTCTTATACTTCTGATGATGACCCTCACGCTCATTGCGGCAAGCATCAAAAAATTCAGCGTAAGGCTTCAGTAACCATAAAAAATAGAAGAGAGAGTCGATGCGCACCATCTGGTTTATCCTGCAGAAAGAGTTTCTGCAGATATTTCGCAATCGCGGGATGCTGCCCATCATCTTTG
>SZXY01000180.1 GCA_005843805.1 Chlorobium sp. | reverse complement strand
CGACGGCGAAACAAAGCAGTTCTGCTGTCACGGCTGTCTCGGCGTCTACGAGCTTGTTCACAGCAACTCGCTTGACGCTTTTTACAACCAGCGGTGTGACTGGCAGCCCGGCCCTCCACCAAACAGTGCAAAGCTCGACACTGCGGCTTTCAGCGACAGCGTGACAATCTCCAACAACGAAAGCCGTATCGACCTCCTTCTTTCAGGCATACGCTGCTCTTCATGCGTCTGGCTGATTGAAAAGTTTCTGATGAAACAGGATGGAATCCTTTCAGCCAGAGTCAATAATGCCACACACAGGGCAACCATCACCTGGAATGTGGAAAAAACCACTCTCGACACCATCATCCAGGCCGTGCGCTCCATCGGCTACCTCCCCCACCCTCTACTTCAAACCGGCAGCAGCGACCTTTTTGCCAGAGAGAGAGAAGAGCTGCTCCTGCGCTTCGGCACCGCCGGGTTTTTTTCCATGCAGCTCATGCTCTTCACTGCCGCACTCTACGCAGGTTTTTTTCAGGGAATCGAGCATCGCTACAAACTTGCCTTTCAGCTCATCTCATGGGCACTTGCCACTCCGGTACTCTTTTACGCGGGCTTTCCCTTTCTCTCCAGCGCTTTTCACTCGATAAAGAGAAGAACGCTCAATATGGATCTGCTGGTAGCGCTTGGCTCCCTCTCAGCATATCTCTACAGTGTTGCCATGATCCCGCTTGGCGGAGAGGTCTTTTTTGACACCTCCGCCATGATTATCACCTTCATTCTGCTTGGCAGGTTTCTTGAAGCCGGTTCAAGACTCAAGGCAGGCAACGCCATTGCAGAACTGGCCGAACTCCAGCCACATGACGCGCTCCTCATCTCCGAAAGCGGTGAAACAACCCTTGTGCCCCTCACCTCGGTTCATTCCGGTGATATGATCGAGGTCATTCCCGGCGACCGCATACCGCTCGACGGCACCGTGATTGAAGGTGAAGCGGAGGTCAACGAATCCATGCTGACCGGAGAGTCCAATCCCGTCATGAAAAAGCCGGGAAGCGACCTCTTTGCCGGAACATTCTCCATCAACGGGCGGCTCAGGATTAAGGTTACCGGCAATGCAGAAAGCACGCTGCTCTCAAGAATCATCCGCACTGTCGAAGAGGCGCAGGCACGCAAGGCGCCAATCCAGGGCATTGCCGACAAAACCGCAGGTTACTTCGTTCCGGCCACAATAGTGCTTGCAATTGCAACCTTTCTCTACTGGAAACTCACCTCCGGCTTGACCGTTACCGCGCTCATGAACGCGGTCGCAGTTCTGGTGATCGCCTGCCCCTGCGCCCTCGGTCTGGCCACTCCACTCGCCATTCTGGTTGGCACAACTGCTGCTGGCAAAAGAGGCATTCTCGTCAAGGGAGGCGATATTTTTGAAACCGTCTCAAAAACAACAACCGTCATCCTCGACAAAACCGGCACCATCACCACCGGAAACCCCTCGATAACCGACCTGCACGATTACGCTATCACAACCTCCTTCCTGCAGCAGGTCGCCTCGCTTGAAGCCGCTTCGGAACACCCCGCAGGACGAGCCATTGCTGCGGCATGGCAGGGAGAACGCCAGAAAGTCGAGCAGTTCAGGGCCACAGCAGGCAGAGGAGTTTCAGGAGTGATCGACACCAAAATCTGGCGTGCAGGATCGAGAGCCTTCATAAGAGAGGAGGGAGTTGTACTCCTGCCTGAAGATGAACAGAGAGCCTCAGCACTGGAACAGGAAGGCAAAACCGTGGTACTGGTGGCTGCTGGCGACACCCTTGCCGGGATGATCGCTCTTATCGATGATCTGCGCCCGGACGCCCTTCCACTTATTGCAGGGTTGAGAAAAAAAGGCTTCTCCCTTAAAATCCTCACCGGCGACAACCGGGGAGTAGCCGACTACATTGCCACCAAATGCGGCATTACCGACGTTCAGGCCGGACTCGGGCCGCTCGAAAAAGCAGCGATTATCCGCGCCCTGAAAGCAAATGGAGAGTGTGTCATGATGGTCGGTGACGGCATCAATGACGCACCAGCCCTGACAGAAGCCAGCATTGGTATCACCCTTGGCCATGCATCGGGCATAGCGCTTGAAAGCGCAGGAGTAGCCATCCTGAAAGACGATTTAAGGCTCATCGACACCCTCATAGAAAGCTCCAGCAAATGTTTTGCCATTATAAGGGAGAACCTTGTGTGGGCCTTTTCGTATAATCTCATAGCGCTGCCACTTGCCATGACGGGTCTGCTGCACCCCATTATATCAGCGCTGCTCATGGCAACAAGTTCACTGGTAGTGGTAAGCAACTCACTTCGATTAAGAAAAACCTGACCGATCAACCATGAACACAATCTTTTTTTTGATCGGGATCGGATTCTTTTTCGGCATTGCCGCCTGGCTGCTCTTTATCTGGGCAGTAAAAAGCGGCCAGTTCGACGACACAGAAGCCCCAAAGTACCGGATGCTCGACGATGACGACGAAACCGCAAGACCAGCAAAGAAAAAAAGCCAATGAGCAATCTCTACCTTGCCATGCTGCTCTCCGGACTTGCCGGAGGATTCGGCCACTGCATCAGCATGTGCGGCCCGGTAGTAGCCTCCCTCACCCTCGGTGAAACCCGGCAAGGGATTCTCCACATTCTCCTCTACAACCTCGGCAGAATAACCACCTACACCATCCTTGGAGGCATCGTTGGCCTCTCAGGCTCATTTCTGCTCCTGGCAACCTCCATAGAACCGCTCCAGAAGGCCATCATGGTTATCGCCGGGGTCTCCATCATCGTGATGGGCCTCGCAACAGGAGAGTGGCTGCCAATCGCAAAAAAGTTCAGCAGTTGCGGCCCCACCCTCCCGCTCATTCAAAAAATCATGACGCTCTTCAAAGCGCCACGCTCCATCGGCACTTACTACCCAATGGGCATTGTTCTCGGCTTTCTCCCCTGCGGCCTCACCTACACCGCCCTCCTCGCCTCCGCAAGAGTTGGCATGGAGTCACAGACTCCCTTCGCCGGTCTGCTGCAGGGAGCCTTCACGATGCTGCTCTTCGGCATCGGCACTGCTCCGGCGCTCATTTTGGTAGGGAAGGTTGTGAACTCCATCAGCAGTAAAACACGCCAACGCTTTTACCGCGTAGCCAGTCTTATCATGATTGCAACCGGGGTTTGGTTTGTGGTGTCGGGGTGGTGAGGCAGTTTTGCGAGATTTAAAATTTGCGTATTATAATAGGTTGCAATTCAAAATTCTGCGGGTCAGGCAAGTCAACCTTATTATTATTTAGTACTGCTTACGATTGCAGATTTACTATCGAGGTCAAAAAGCAATAATGTCAAATATCTTCCTATCATACGCTTTCGAGGAGCGTG
>SZXY01000191.1 GCA_005843805.1 Chlorobium sp. | reverse complement strand
AAGCTCCATGAGTGGCAGCCAGCAGTAATTCAGGGCAAACAACAGGCTTTTTGTACTTGTTCTGATGGCCCCCAAACGTGAACCCTGCCCGATCAAGCGAGCCATGATCTGCCACAAAAGGCAAAAAACAAAATTTGTGCCGCAATGAGCAGTGTATTATCACTCTTGCTTTTACTTGACTTTGAGCTGGTTCTGCAGGGAGTAAAAAGTTTTTTGGTAAAATTTTGTATAATTCATTTGTATGCTTTTCTCTTCATCTCTCTCTGCTCTTCTGTCTTGTTCAGTCCCATTCCGTAAGCGCTTGTTTCGATCGATAACTCTGTTTTGCTGTCCAATTTTTTTTTGTTGTGCCTTGTTAAGGTTTTTTGTGGAATAAAAGAACTTGTGTGCTGCTGAAAATCGCTGTAAAGCTCTTGATATGCCAGCTCCAGAGAGCATTATACAGAGAGTGCATGACCATGTCAGGATGCCAATCCTGGATCAAAATCGGCTTCCGGCATTAAACTGGCAAGTCAGAAACGTTTGTAGATAAAGTGGTTGGTTTTTACAAAATTCAATCAAGTGAGGAGGATTTCATTATGGCTTGTACCCCTTTTAATCCAGCAGTCGGTCAGTTTGTCAGCTATGCTTGGGGACTGGTATCTCCCAATCCATGGAACTTTGCTCCCAAGCAAGGCAATAATGAAACATACCAGCTCAAGAAAAACGGAGTCGTCGCAGATGAGTTATGGATTCCCAATGCAGCTTCAGTTCGATGGATATTCTTTCCGGGCGGCAACTTTCTCATCGTTCGAAACGCGACGAACTCTGGGGGGATGGATGACTATCGTTTCTGGGTTTTCGACCTGCGTAATGCAGCAGTTACACACTATGATGGAGGTGGCGGTCCGTGGTCTCTGTCGGCGGGCGCACAATTCAATTTTCATGCATCGCCGGATGGTATGGCCTTCTTTCTCTTTGCTGCGGACAGCATGCCAAACTCCACCAAACAGCATATTGTTTTTCGTTCCGACACCGGTGATCTGTTATGCAGTTGGGGTCAGATATTCAATGTACAGGCGCCTCGGATTGCAGAGATTAGCAACGCACGAACTATCCGGATTTTGACCTCTCCGGATACGCTCTATACGGAATGTCCACTTCCCAGCGGAAAATGTGATGTTCAGCCACACAGTCAGAATTTTCAGGAAGCTGTGGTAGGTGGGCCTGCAGCGCTGGCCAAGACGACGAAGCAGTTTACGATCAAAAACACCGGGAACGACTGCATGAGAGTCAGTTCTATC
This sequence comes from Chlorobium sp., assembly GCA_005843805.1. Classification (GTDB taxonomy): domain Bacteria; phylum Bacteroidota; class Chlorobiia; order Chlorobiales; family Chlorobiaceae; genus Chlorobium. Next base: position 3,624 of record SZXY01000191.1, on the reverse strand, counting down.
GCGGATGCCGCACCATTTACGGTTACATCCACCAGCAAACCCCTTCCTGCCGACCTTGGCGCAGGTGATTCCATGACTGTTACGGTTACTTTCTCTCCGGTTGCGGTGGGCAACTTTGGTCCGACCAATCTTATGGTGGCCTGTACCCCGGTCAATGGCGACGATAAACTGATCTGTTCAGGCAATGCCCGTGCTCCCATCAAGAAACTCACGCTGGTTCCCGGATCATTGAGCTTTGGCAAGCAGCCTGCGGGCTCTTCAACGCCAAAAACCCTCAAACTTCGTAACGATGGAGAGGTTCAGCTTTCGGTCAGCGTTGCAGCCTCACCTGCCGGTATATCATTTACATGGGCGGCCTATAACGGTAATATAGCGGTTGGAAATGCACAGGATATTGCGGTTACCTTCAAGCCGATCGCCGAGGGCCCGGCTTCTGCGACGTTGACGGTCAATGACGCAACCTCAGGCAATGCTCAAAATGTTGCTCTCAGTGGATCGGGTTGTGTGGCCAATGCTGAAATGATTGTGCCGCCCGCACCTTTTCCCGTTTTTGGCCAGGTTCAGCGCGGTTTTCGTATGGTACGCCTTATTACCGTCAAAAACACTGGTGACGGTCAGTTGACCTTTACCGCACGTATTGACGGAGCCGACAAGGCTCTTTTTGGCCAGATGCAGTCGCTTGCTGTCGGGTCGGTTGTCAATGTTGTCAATACACGAGTCTACTCGGTTGACCCTGTTTCTCCATGCGGTGCAGGCTCATCAGGCAGTGGCGAGACAGAGGTTGCTGTGGTCTTTTTTGCCAATGATCAGCCTCGTCTTGCAAATGCACAACTCATCATCGAGGCTCATAATGCGACCAATGCGATACCTGCAAGCATCTCATTTCCCCTCTCGGCAGAGATTATTGCCTCTGTTGCCGTGGATGCAGCACTGGTACTCGATCGATCCGGCAGCATGTCAGAAGCAATCGGAACGCGAACGAAGGTAGAGGCAGCGGTGGCTGGCGGAAAACTTTTTGCGGAGCTTATTCGTCCCGACCTCGATGACCGGCTGACAGTGGTCAAATACGACGAAAATATAGATGTTCTCCAGCCCATTGTATCCATTACGTCGGCCAACCAGCCAGGTATTGTTGCCAAAATCAACTCCAACGAGCTGCTTCCCCTCGGAACCACCGCTATTGCTGGCGGGGTAATGGTGGCGCTTGGTCAGCTTGCGACTCCAAGGCCATCTCCACCTCCTGCGCTGACTCGGGCGATGGTGGTTTTGACTGACGGAATGGACAATACCGCCTATCAGAACCCGGCAGATGGCAAGTGGTACAGCATCCTTGGTGGCAATTCCGAAAACCCTGTGGGAGGAGGCATGGTTGCCACAGAGGCATTTCCCATACCAGCGGACGTAAAAATATACGGTATCGGTTTGGGCAAGGAAGAAGATATCGACAAGGCTGCGCTCAACAGACTCTCCACGGCGACAGGAGCCTATTACGGTGGAGTTTCGGATCTGGTTGGTCCTGATTATTTCAGTCTGGAAAAGTACTTTACCCAGATCTACATGGATGTGGTCGATCTGTCCTCCATCTCAGACCCCGTTTACACTATTGCACCCGGCCAAAAGCAAAAAATCGAATTTGATGTCCTGCAGGGCGACATCAGTGCCTTGGTCGTTCTCTTTGACTACGACGGTATGCGACTTCCTTTCAAAATTGTCTCTCCGAAAGGCGAGGTTATCGAGAGCATGGCCGTACCGCCGGGCTTTCAGTTGCGGGTCGGTTCAACCACAACAGCACGCTTTGTGGAGTTCCTTATGCCAAGGGGAGAACCGCAGCGATACGCAGGTCGCTGGGCTGTTATCATAGAACACCGTGGCGAGGTATGCAGTGGTGATATCGCCAGCAAGCAAGAGATGCGGAGAGGATTTCTTCCCTACCGGTGTCGTAAATATGACAGGCCTGTTGATTACGGAATAGCTATAGGTGTTGGCTCAAATTTCAGGATGCAGGCCTACGTCACTCCCGCCCCGGTTTGTGTCGGCGATCCAATTCTGCTTACCGCTGTTGTTCGTGAGGCTGGGCTTCCAGTGGTGGGTTGTACCGTGACAGTTAAAGCGGTCGCTCCATCAGGGGCTATGTGGAACCTTACCCTCTTCGATGATGGTATTCACAGTGATGGCGAAAAGGATGACGGCGAGTATGCACGTAATTTTACTCAAACAGCCGAGGCAGGAACCTACGAATTTACCTTTCGGGCAGTCGGCATGAGTCGTGATGGAGAACCCGTGACACGAGAAGCAGTGAGGGCCAAGTATGTTGAAGGGCGCATTGTTATTGATCCGAACGGAGGCCGTCCCGGAGAGCCCAATCTCTGCTGTGAGCGCATGTTGAAACTGCTGGCAAAACTGCTTGAAGGAAAGGCTGGCACTATTGCAGTTGAAAAACCGGGATTGGGCAGCGTGCTGATTAAATAACGGTAAACAATCAGCCCTCGTATTCTTTCGGAGCCAAACAAAGTGTTATTGCAGGCGGTGTCAGTCAGGCGCCGCCTGCAGTAATATCCAAAATATATCTTGCGAACTACCTGCCGCTATGGCAATCCCAGTTCCGGTTCGCCCTGTGGTGCACGTTCAAGCGGCTCACCTTTCCATGCTCCCGCAGTGTGCTCAAAAAGCTCTGATGCCCGCCCTTCTCCATAACGCCCACGCACAAACAACAAGAAATCCAATACCTCTTGAGCTAATGGTTCCGTAAGAAGATCTGCTTCGAGTTTCAGTTTTTCGATAACGGTCATAACACCCCTCCAACAATCACCATGAAAAAGCTTTGTTTACACCTGTCACGTGTTCCTCTGAAACGGAAATTACAAAACAAGCCTGACAAATGTGTGGATAAATCAGCATCCATGCTCACCCAGCAGTTGATCATCCAGGATGAAATAGAGAGAAATTTATCGAACAGTGCTGTCAGCACAATAGAAAGGCCGCTGATTCGTCACACTGTTACAGCAGGCCGAGACCACAATAGATGCAAAACCGCCAAGTCATTAATTCGTATAATAATGTAAATGTAAGGGATTTTTTTTAAAGATTTCAAGAGGGAAATGACTCTCTTTATTGTCTATAATGGGATGCTTTTGACCAGGAAACGTGAAACGCCAGCGGCACAACGGATGACTTCACCCACTGGAAACTGCACTGTGCCGAGCTGGAGCCCGGCGTTCCCTGGGGTGCGGGATTTGAAAGCATGAAGCACTGAAATTTGTGCCGAGCTGGAGCTCGGCGTTCCCAGGGTGTGCGCGTTGAATGGCGGATAGACGACCATATTTTGTCAGTTCTGACCTTTTCTGCAGCGGCACTGTTTTTTATCTTTATCCAAATTATCTGTACCTTTATCGTACTTTTCAGGGTGGGTTAACCTCGGACGTGTTTCACAAATAAAGAACATCTTACCCAACATGAGCACGATTTCTATTGCTGATATTCTTGAGCTTCCAGTGCAGGAGCGCATTCGACTCGTTGAGCTTATCTGGGATAGCGTTGCAGCACTACCTGAAGCAGTTAAGATTTCGCCTGCGATTAAGGCTGAGCTTGAAGCACGCCTTGCGGAGTTTGAGGCAAACCCTGAAG
>SZXY01000116.1 GCA_005843805.1 Chlorobium sp. | reverse complement strand
GGTGTGGCTTTTTGGCTCGCGCGTTGATGATGCGCGTCGCGGCGGGGATGTGGATCTCTACGTGGAGGCGACGCAAAGCAATACGCTGATGGCTGAACTACAGTGCAAAATGGCTATCGAAGAGAGTCTTGATCTGCATGTTGATCTGGTTGTCAATGACTACAGAAAAGATGAGCCCATCAACACTATTGCAAAAAAGCAGGGTATTCAATTATGACTGAGCACGTCATTTGCATAATTATCTGACAAATCGTACATTAACGATTGTTACTTTGTTCTTAATCCATTGCTGGTCATCAAGAAAGGCTGAGGGAATAGACCCTGTGAAGCCTTGACAACCGATTTCGCCAAAACAGCGAAACACGGTGCCACATTCTACTTCTGCGTTTTATGCGTCTGGTTTTTTAACTTGGGTGCAGCAGGGGAACGATGAGTGAAAAAGAGCTTTCAAGCGGCTTCTCTTTTCAAAACAGGTATTATCAGATACCATCAGGCGCCTCCATTGTCAAGAGCGGTTTTTCTTCAGCTCCGGAGGAGCGACATGTTGGTAGCACTGGGTGAACCCAGGGAATCAAACGACCTCTTCCATGCTCATCAGGGAAGGGGTTTTTTCGTTTTATTAATCTTTAATTTTAATCTATTCATGAGTTTTCAGACTGATACGATTCACGCCGGAGTGGGCCCTGACAAGGCTTATGGCGCAATTATGACTCCGATTTACCAGTCTTCGACCTTTGTGTTCGAGGATATCGGCAAGCACCGGGGATTTGACTATACGAGAAGCGGCAACCCGACGCGCAAGGCGCTCGAAGATAATCTTTGTGCTCTCGAAGGCTGCTCTTCTGCTGTTGCAGTAACCACCGGTATGGCGGCAATTACTTCTACCTTGAGCCTTTTTCATTCGGGTGACGAGATCATCTGTACCGACGACTGCTATGGTGGTACTTCGAGGCTGATGAAGACGGTCGAAGAGCATTTCGGCATAACGGTGCATTTTGTCAATCTGCAGGAAGCTTCCAACCTTCTGCCTTATGTGAATGAAAAGACAAGGGCAGTATGGGTTGAGACTCCTTCCAATCCGCTCCTGAACCTTGTCGATATTGCTGCTGTTGCGGCACTTGCGAAGGAAAGATGTCTGCTGACCATTGTTGACAATACGTTTCTCTCTCCGTATGGCCAGAAGCCGTTTGAGCTTGGGGCCGATATTGTGGTGCATTCAACGACCAAGTATTTGAATGGTCACTCCGATGTGGTTGGAGGGGCTGTCTTGTCGAACAGAGAGGATCTTGATCTCAAGCTGAAGTTTCTTGTCAACGCTCTTGGCACCTGTGCCCAGCCGTTCGATTGCTGGCTGGTGCTGCGCGGCATCAAGACGCTTGTGGTTCGCATGAGAGAGCATGAGCGCAATGCGCAAGCCGTAGCTGAGTTTCTTGAGCAGCACCCGAAGGTGAAGCGGGTTTTTTATCCCGGTCTTCCGGCTCATCCGCAACATGAGCTGGCCAAAAAACAGCAGCGGAGTTTTGGCGGTATGGTCTCTTTCGAGCTTGATGGCAGCATCGAGGATGTCAACAAGGTGCTGAAGGGTACAAAGCTTTTCGCTCTTGCCGAAAGCCTTGGCGGTGTCGAGTCACTGATCGAGCATCCGGCAACCATGAGTCATGCATCGATGGATCATGATCACCGTGAAGCTGCGGGGATCACGGATACCGTTATCAGACTCTCGGTTGGTATCGAGGATCGCTTTGACCTTATTGAGGATCTGCAGAACGCGCTTGCTTGATCCAGAATTTTCCGGTGTACTTTCTCTGTTGAGGTTGTTACATTGGTAAAACGAAAGAGTAATCCCGGCAGGTCATGACCACTTCGTCCATGACCTGTCGATTCCGGAATTATGCTGACCATGCTTCCTTCTTTTTTTGGCTCGTATCATCTCCCGATGGCGACGGCTCATCTGCCCTATACCCTGAAAGTCAGTTCAAGGGCGAAGTTTGCACGCCTGAAAATGACGCCACATGCCGGTCTGGTGGTTGTGGTGCCGAAAAGGTTTGATAAAAAAGAGATTCCTGCGCTTCTCTTGCGCCATGAGGAGTGGATAAGAAAAGCGGCGGAACGTCTTGACTCTGTACGCTCAGCCCCTCTTCCCGTGAAGGAAAACGGACTGCCCTGCACGATTATTTTGCGCCATCACTCTGAAGAGGAGTGGGTTGTGACCTACAACCATAAAGGCCGGAAAGTGGTTGATGAGGGTAGTGGCAAGCGTTTGCTCGTTTCATGTGATGAAGCCGATACGGAGCTGTGCCGCAGGCAGTTGCTCTTCTGGCTGAAGCAGAGGGCTCAGGCGCTTCTTGTTCCCTCTCTCGAAAAAGTTGCTGTGGAACACGGTTTTGACTTTGCAGTTGCCGGGGTTCGCCTGCAGCACTCCCGCTGGGGAAGCTGTTCAGCCCGCCGCACGATAACCCTGAACACCAAGCTGCTTTTTTTGCCGGAGCATCTGGTGCGTTACATTATGGTTCATGAGCTTTGCCATACGGTTCACATGAACCATTCGAAAGCATTCTGGGCACTGGTTCGTCGCCATGACCCTTTTTGCCGCACCAACAATCTCGAAATGAAAACTGCCTGGAAATATGTTCCGGAGTGGGTTTCTTCTTAGCCATAACGTTTTTTTGCCATCAGTTTCACGCCGGAAAAGAGAAGAGTGAACAGCATCAGAAAGAGACCCCAGAGAAGTGAGATGCCGCCTC
>SZXY01000003.1 GCA_005843805.1 Chlorobium sp. | reverse complement strand
TTGGGATTCGGGCTTGACAAGGAGACTGATCATGCAAAGCTGGGAAGGAATCTTGCCCATGTCGCCCTTTATTTCGGCGGTGTTGCGCAGCTTTTCACCGCAGCCTGCATCTACCTGTTCGATATCGCAGGCATGCCTCCTGAAATCAGAATTTACCTGGGAACCATCTTTGCAACCTACGGACTCTTCTGGGTTGTTGTGGCCATGCATTTCTACAACCCCGGCGACAAAAAGATCTATGCCCACCTTTTTCTGGGCATCTTTTTCATTACGGCAGTCTTCAGCTACAAAGCCATTCTCCTCGGTAAAATATGGCCTTTGGCAACCGTGCTGCTGCTCATCAACGTGCTGACCATCCTGCTGCCATTTGCATGGTACAAGCAGAACGCACTCATTACAAAAATCTGCGGCGCAACCAATGTTGCAATCGGCCTCTGTGCCCTGCCGCTTCTGTTCCGCTCACTCGGAGTGTAACACGCCCTCTTTTGCCCGAAACATTCCTGTTTTTTTCTGGAATGTTTCGGGCCACACCGACCGCTCTTCATTATCTCCGTATCTCTGTGCTCCCGATTTTCTTGACATTTTATTCATTTGCTTATCTTAGGCATTCACCTCTTGATAGAGTAATTTAAGCCGCAACCAAAACTGGTCTCAGCCTTGCATAACCTTATCTGGCAAGTTCCTCACCCTTTTTCCGTGAAAAAGAGAACGAAACAGCCCACAATACCGCAACAGGAGAACTCAAGATGATCGCTTTGCACATCTCTGTGCTTGATGGAACTCTTTGGCTCTGGAGTGAGGGCAAAACACCCGGAACGTTGAAAGAGTTGCGGCAGGCAATAAAAGCGATTGGCATGATTTCCCCCCGCAAGAGCCTCTCAAAAGATCTCTTCGCCTGGCTCCCATGCCGGGGTGAAAAACATGTTCCGTCATCTCCGCTTGTCGGCAAGGAACCCGACAGGCGCCTCAAAGAGGCTCTCAGACCATTTCAGATTACCGCGCTTCGGCTTGACACCAATGCTCTGCGGGAACTTTCGCTGCGTTCCGGAGAGGGCAACATTCCCGGCAGCGGCGTTATCTTTGGCAGTTCCATTTTCTGGGCACAACAGTTTCTTGAAAACACTCTGAGGCTCATAGCAAATGAGTCATTCCTTCCTTCGGTTATACAAAAAGATAACTTCTGGGAAGCACGCTGGATTGCAATTCCCGACAGCAGGGCCTCTCTCTCTCTTGAAAAACTTGCAGAAACGATGCCACCGATATGCCGCGCTGTCAACAGAAGCAATACCAGGCCTCCCGATGAACCCTCGCAACTGCTACTGAACAGGCTGCTGTCGGAGACGCTGGATAACATTGTACGCTCCACTGAACAAGGGACTCCATTAAAAAAAGCTGCATCCGAGAGCATTCATGATGCATGGCTGGAAGCGCTGGCAAGCTCCAACTCCCGGATTGCATGGAAAAACACTGCGGAAATTGAAGAGCTGGCCCGGCAGATCAACCTGTGGCGCCGACCCATCGAGATACATGAGCGCTCTCCTTTCAATTTTTGCTTCCGGCTTGCAGAACCACCTGAAAAGTCGAGAAAACAGGATATCTGGCAGCTCACCTATCTGCTTCAACTAAAAGCCGATCCAAGCCTGATTCTTGACGCAGTCGATCTTTGGAACCCGGAAAGCTCCGCTTCGCACCACATCAAAGCCTACAGCGCCGATTGTACAGAATTTATTCTTACGGCACTCGGAGAGGCATCGGGCCTTTACCCGAAAATTACCGAGAGTCTGAAAAAGAAAAATCCCGGCGGATTCAAGCTCGATACTGAAGGCGCTTACCGCTTTCTGCTCGACTATGCTGAAGTTTTGCGGGCTGCGGGATTTGTGGTCATGCTTCCGTCATGGTGGGTTGGCAGAGGAGGATTCAACCGGATTGGCGTCAAGACAAAAATCAAAACTCCTGCCATGAAAGCAAGCGGTTCAGGCCTGAGCCTTGACAGCATGGTCGAATGTGATTATGCTGTAGCGCTTGGGAGTGAAGAACTTGACTTGCAGGAGCTGAAAACGCTGGCCGCATTGAAAGCGCCGCTGGTGAAAGTGCGGGGCCAATGGACACAGATTGATCATAAAGAGCTCGCATCGGCAGTTCGTTTTCTTGAAAAACAACCAAAAGGTGAGCTTTCTGCCCGCGATATTCTCTCAACCGCCCTTGGCGCCAAAAGAAATGAGGGTGGCCTGCCTGTAAGCTCTGTAGAGGTAAAAGGATGGATTCAGGAACTGCTTGAAAAGCTTTCGGGCAATAACCAGTTCGAGCTACTTGCATCACCGGAAGGGTTACATGGAAAACTGAGAGTCTATCAGGAACGGGGCTTTTCCTGGCTCTCTTTTCTCCGCCAATGGGGACTTGGTGCCTGCCTTGCCGACGATATGGGACTTGGCAAAACCATCCAGACGCTGGCAATGGTGCTGCGGGAACGGGAGCAGGGAGAAAAAAGGCCGGTTCTGCTGATCTGCCCGACATCCGTTGTCAATAACTGGCGCAAAGAAGCCGAACTGTTCACTCCCGGCTTGAGTGTACTGGTACACCATGGAATCGACCGGATGAAATCGGCAAATTTCCGTAAAGCCGTCAGCAAATCGGCCATTATTATTTCAAGCTACGGCCTGCTGCAGCGCGATATTACACTTTTTAACCCGATCCCCTGGGCTGGTATCATTCTCGATGAGGCGCAGAACATTAAAAACCCGGAAACAAAACAATCCAAAGCAGCCCGATCAATTCGGGCTGATTACCGTATCGCCCTGACCGGCACACCAGTTGAAAACCATGTGGGCGACCTCTGGGCTCTGATGGATTTTCTCAATCCGGGTTTTCTCGGCAGCCAGCACTTTTTCAAAACAAACTTTTACACCCCGATACAATGGTATGGTGATAGCGAAGCAGCGGCAAGGCTGAAAACCCTGACCGGACCTTTTATCCTGCGACGCATGAAAACCGACCGCTCGATCATCTCGGATCTGCCCGACAAGATCGAAATGAAAGAGTATTGTTCGCTCACCAAAGAACAGGCTTCACTCTACAAGGCAGTTGTGGAAGACTTGCAGGAAAAAATCGAGTCTGCGGAAGGAATCGACAGACGGGGACTGGTGCTGGCACTGCTGCTCAAACTCAAGCAGGTTTGTAACCATCCCGCACATTTTCTTGGTGACAATTCAAGCATTGAAAAACGGTCGGGCAAAATGCAGCGACTCAACGAGCTCCTCGATGAGATCCACCAGGCAGAGGAAAAAACCCTGATTTTTACTCAGTTTACCCAAATGGGCAGACTCATTCAGCAGCACCTTCAGGAGAGGTTTGGTGAAGAGGTCTTGTATCTGCATGGCGGTGTGAGCAAAAAAAGGCGTGACGAAATGATCGAAACCTTTCAGCAAACCAGCGGCCCGTCACCCTCAATTTTCATCCTTTCGCTGAAAGCCGGAGGAACAGGCCTGAACCTTACAGGGGCCAATCATGTCATTCACTATGACCGATGGTGGAACCCCGCCGTTGAAAATCAGGCAACCGACCGGGCGTTCCGTATCGGTCAGAAAAAAAATGTGCAGGTTCATAAATTCATTACCGCCGGAACCCTTGAAGAGCGTATTGACGACATGATTGACAAAAAAACAACAATAGCCAACCAGGTCCTCGGCACCAGTGAACAGTGGCTGACCGAACTCTCCAACAAGGATTTGCGAAACCTTGTCATGCTTGGTCAAAACGCAACCGGAGAATAACACTATGGCTGCATGGTATACACAATACACTCCCGCCACACCAAAAGCGGTCAAAGGAGGCATCAAGGCAGAGAACAAACGGGGAGCATTTGCCCGGAGCTGGTGGGGCAAACAGTGGATTACAACACTTGAAAGTTTCCCCATCGGCGCAAGACTTGGGCGAGGGAAATCTTATGCCCGAAGCGGTCAGGTAGCCAATCTTGTCATTACCACCGAAGGGGTTTCAGCAAAAGTCCAGGGTTCAGGCTCAAAGCCATACACCGTAGTGATACGACTGACACCCTATTCGAAAGAACAAAAGGCAACACTTGCGAGCAAGCTTGTCGTAAAACCGATCTATTCTGCTCAACTGCTGAACGGCGAGATGTCGGAAAATATCCCTGGTTTATGTAAAACCGCCAGACTTCCTCTCTTCCCGATTAAATACAAGGATCTGCAAACAGCATGTTCATGTCCTGACCAGTCAAATCCCTGCAAACACATTGCCGCAGTCTTCTATCTGATGGCAGAGGCCTTTGACCGCGACCCCTTTCTTTTGTTCACCCTGCGAGGCATGGACAAGGAGGCTTTTTTCAAGAGTATTGGCTGCACCCAACAGCTTCAAGGCCAGGCAGAGACAACCGTCGCACCGGAGCCTCTGCCTCTTGATCATACTGCGTTCTGGAAAAATTCTGAACGTCATGAACACTCCTTCGCCTGTTCGCCCCCGAGGGTACATGCCGCGATGGTCAAACGCCTCGGGCCAATACCGTTCTGGCGTTCCATTAAAAACTTGACCGCCGTCATGGAAGAGCGCTACGCGAAAGCATCTCTTGACGCTGAAACCCTTATCGGCAATCAGACAGAGAAGCAAAAAGAATAACCCCTTGTCCCGTCAAAAAAATCAGCGGTGGAACAGACAAAACAATACACTCTCAGAGTGAGTTTTTGAAGATTTCGCCTGATTTGCTAATATAGTGCCTGGCCGCACTCCCAGGTCTGCCAAAGCTTAACTGCTGTTTTTCAAGCACTAAAACCATTATACGCCATGAGCGCACACATCTATAAGAAAATCGAAATTGTAGGATCCTCACAGACAAGCATTGAAGAGGCGGTCAATAATGCCGTTGCCAAAGCTTCGGAGTCGATCAGAAATATGAAGTGGGTTGAAGTCGTTGAAACCCGCTGCCATATCGAGAACCAGAAGGTTGCCTACTGGCAGGTTACCGTAAAAATCGGATTCACACTCGACGAAAACTGAACGGAACTGGGGATTATAAAAAACAAAAGGGTGCCATTTCCAGCGCCCTTTTGTTTTTTTACTTTAAAAAATCATCAGCTTTCGACAGTATAGAGCTCTGGAGCAAGAGACCAATGCTCTGGAGAGAGCCAAAGCGTTGAAAGCATCAGCTCACGGATGTGGTTGAACTCTTTGGGCAGCCTGTCATAAATCATCTCGAAAAGCTCCGCATGAGAGAGCAACTCATTCTTCCATGCTTCACGGTCTACCGACATCAGTTTCGAGAATTTTTCTGAAGTCATGGAGTCGAGACCTTCCCAGTCGAGAGAGTCATACTTCGGCATCCAGCCAAGCGGGCTTTCAATAGCCGCTGCACGGCCACGGACACGGTCAACAATCCATTTCAGTACCCTCATGTTTTCACCAAATCCAGGCCAGAGGAACTTGCCGTTTTCATCCTTGCGGAACCAGTTGACACCGAAAATTCTCGGCGGTTCAAGAAGTGTACGACCAACATGGAGCCAGTGATTGAAATAATCGCCCATATGATAGCCACAGAAAGGAATCATGGCAAATGGGTCGCGACGGACATCGCCAACCTTGCCTGCTGCTGCTGCGGTTTTTTCAGAACCCATTGTTGCCGCCAGGTACACGCCGAAATTCCAGTTGGCCGACTGATAAACAAGAGGAACAGTATCGCCACGGCGACCGCCGAAAATAAATGCACTGATCGGCACACCTTTGGGATTTTCCCAGTCGGGATCAAGCGAAGGACACTGACTTGCCGGAGAGGTAAAGCGTGCATTTGGATGCGACGAGACCCTGCCGCAATCCGGCGTCCAGGGCTTACCCTGCCAGTCGATAAGCTCGGCAGGCGGAACATCGGTCATCCCTTCCCACCATACATCACCATCAGGTGTCATGGCGACATTGGTAAAGATACAGTTCTTGCCGAGTGTTGCCATGGCATTCGGATTTGACTTATCAGAAGTACCCGGTGCAACACCGAAAAAGCCATATTCAGGATTGATCGCATGAAGCCGTCCATCTTCACCCGGCTTGATCCAGGCAATATCATCACCGATCGTGGTCACCTTCCAGCCATCAAAAGATGCCGGCGGAATGAGCATTGCGAAATTGGTTTTGCCGCAGGCACTCGGGAATGCCGCACCCAAATAGGTCTTTTCCCCTTCTGGAGATTCGACTCCGAGAATCAGCATGTGTTCGGCAAGCCAGCCTTCATCACGAGCCATTGAGGAGGCTATGCGAAGAGCAAAACACTTTTTGCCGAGCAGGGCATTGCCGCCATAACCGCTGCCGAAAGAGATAATCGAACGCTCTTCAGGAAAATGCACAATGTATTTTGTGTCATTGCACGGCCAGGCAACATCCTTCACTCCTGGCGCAAGCGGAGCACCTACTGAGTGGAGACATGGAACAAACTCACTGTTTTCACCAAGCAGCTCCATTACGGGGCGGCCCATTCGCGTCATGATACGCATGTTGGTTACAACATAAGGCGAATCGGAAATTTCAACGCCAATATGCGCGATATGAGAGCCAAGCGGGCCCATGCTGAAAGGAATGACATACATGGTACGACCTGTCATACAACCAGCGAACAGCTTGTTGAGGGTCTCTTTCATCTCTTTGGGAGCAACCCAGTTGTTGGTCGGGCCTGCATCCTGGCGACGGATACTGCAAATGTAGGTTCTGTCCTCAACCCTTGCTACATCACTCGGATCCGAACGGCAGAGATAACTGTTCGGGCGTTTTTCTTCCGACAGTTTGATGAAAGTGCCGCTATCAACCATTTGCTGGCAGAGGCGGTCATACTCTTCCTGGGATCCATCACACCAGTAGACAGAGCTGGGGCGACAAAGCTCAGCCGTTTCCTGCACCCACTGGATCAGCTTTTTGTTTTTCACATAATCCGGAGGATTGATCTGCATTGAAGTCATGATCGTTCTTGTTATTGGCTAAGGTTTATAAAAAAAAACGTCCGCAATCAACACTGACTGCGGACGTGCAGGAGAAAAAAAGATAATTGTCCGGCAATTAAATGGCAACCAGACATGAAACCCATTCATCATTGTCTTGAAGAGTTTATTTGGTCGTTCCGGGTTTTCTGAGAAGATCGACAATTATGCTCTCAAACGCCTCTTTGCTTCGCCCGCCGGTAATAACCTGGGTAATACGGCCCGAAGAGTTTACGACAATAGAGGTAGGGATTGCTTGAATCCCACCTTCAACATAGCGGCCGAAAGCAGCAACCAGTTTGTCGTCACCCATGACAACCGGATAGGTTATATGATTATCCTTTGCAAAAGCACGAATAGTCGCCTCCTTGTCACTGACTGCCACGCCAATAAAGGTAAAGCCTTTGGCGGCGTACAGATTCTGAAGGGAGACCATATCAGGAATTTCCGCCCGGCAGGGAGGGCACCATGATGCAAAAAAATTAATGATAAAGGGCTTGCCAGCAAGTTTTGCCGATCCAACACTCTTGGCATCAAGAGTAACTGCTGAAAACACCGGTGCCACGGGATATTGCCCGGAAGGGGGTGCTGCAAAGGAGGTGCCAAATGCCCCGGTCAGCAAAAAAAAGCTTGCTATCCATACCTTCACCGATTTTCTGGCCATCTTCATCCTACTCTTGTTCATGATGTCACTGTTTAATAAAAAAAGGCTCAAATCACAAAGTTCTTTAATATACAATTCTTCTTTTTTTTAATGGCTAAAAATGGTACGGCATTTATCTTTGTGTTTCTCTATCAAAAAAATTATATTTCGGCTTAATTTTTTGTACGCTAAGGCCACCTTAGCTCAGTTGGTAGAGCAACTGTTTCGTAAATAGTAGGTCGTGGGTTCGACTCCCTCAGGTGGCTCGCAATCCGGAACTACCATGAGCAACGGGATGTCCCTACTCATGAATGTCGGCGAAAAAGAGTAAACAGGCCCGGACGCCTGAATGTTTGATTACACAATAAAATCCTATCCAAACTGTCACTATGCAAGAAGGTAAGATTTCCCAGATCATTGGTCCTGTTGTAGATGTCGATTTTCCTGAAGGGCGACTTCCGTCAATTCTGGACGCACTGACCATTACAAGAGCTGACGGCACAAAGCTTGTTCTTGAAACACAGCAGCATCTTGGAGAAGAGCGCGTGCGTACGGTTGCCATGGAAAGCACGGACGGCCTTGTCAGAGGACTCAGCGTTGCAAATACCGGCAGACCCATCCAGGTTCCTGTCGGCCCTGAAGTTCTCGGCAGAATGCTTAACGTTGTCGGAGAACCGATTGACGGAAAAGGCGCAGTTCATACCCAAAAATCGTATTCAATCCATCGCCTTGCCCCGAAATTTGACGAAATCTCCACGAAAGCAGAGATGTTCGAAACCGGCATCAAGGTTATTGATCTTCTTGAACCATATTCACGCGGCGGCAAAACCGGTCTTTTCGGTGGTGCAGGTGTAGGCAAGACCGTGCTGATCATGGAGCTTATCAACAATATCGCCAAACAGCAGTCGGGCTTCAGCGTTTTTGCTGGTGTCGGTGAGCGTACCCGTGAAGGAAACGATCTCTGGCACGAAATGATGGAATCAGGCGTTATCGACAAAACCGCGCTTGTATTCGGACAGATGAACGAGCCTCCAGGTGCCCGTCAGAGGGTTGCTCTTACCGGTCTCAGCATTGCAGAGTATTTCCGTGATGAGGAAGGTCGTGACGTGCTGCTCTTTATCGACAATATTTTCCGCTTTACCCAGGCAGGTTCCGAGGTGTCCGCTCTTCTCGGCCGTATGCCAAGCGCCGTAGGTTACCAGCCGACCCTCGCTACAGAAATGGGTGAACTTCAGGACAGAATCGTTTCAACCAAGAAAGGCTCGGTCACCTCAGTACAGGCCATCTATGTGCCTGCAGATGACCTTACCGATCCGGCTCCTGCCACCGCGTTTGCTCACCTCGATGCAACCACAGTGCTTTCCCGTTCCATTGCAGAGCTTGGTATCTACCCGGCGGTTGACCCTCTCGACTCAACATCCCGTATTCTTGATCCGAACATTGTCGGTGACGACCATTACGACACTGCCCAGGCTGTCAAACAGCTTCTGCAGCGCTACAAGGATCTTCAGGATATCATCGCCATTCTCGGTATGGACGAACTGAGCGACGAAGACAAGCTTGTTGTTTCCAGAGCCAGAAAAGTACAGCGCTTCCTTTCACAGCCCTTCTTTGTGGCCGAGGCCTTTACCGGTCTTGCCGGCAAATATGTCAAGCTGGAGGAAACCATCAAAGGCTTCAAGGAGATCATCGCAGGCCGTCATGACAATCTGCCGGAAAGCGCATTTTACCTGGTCGGAACAATCGAAGAAGCCATCGAGAAAGCAAAAACTCTCTAAACAGACGCAAGAACCATGGCGAATTCCGAAAAAGGTTTCCAGATAGAGATCGTCACTCCCCAGAAACTTTATTTTTCAGGGGAGATTGTGAGTGTCATTGCTCCAGGCGACAACGGCCTGTTTCAGATACTCAAAGGCCATGCTCCTCTCTTGGCCTCACTGAAAACAGGCAAGGTCAAACTGGAGATGGCAGACCGAAGCGAAAAATCATTTGCCATCTCGGACGGTTTTTTTGAAGTCAGCAGCAACAAAGCTATTCTGCTGACCGAAAACATTTCCTGATTTCACGCCAATTAAAAAAACATCAGTATCCCGAATACTCGGAATGCTGATGTTTTTTTTGCTTTTATGACGCCCCTTACACCAAAAGC
This sequence comes from Chlorobium sp., assembly GCA_005843805.1. Taxonomy (GTDB): domain Bacteria; phylum Bacteroidota; class Chlorobiia; order Chlorobiales; family Chlorobiaceae; genus Chlorobium. Next base: position 455 of record SZXY01000003.1, on the reverse strand, counting down.
CCTGCGCAAGGGAGATACCATCGGCCTTATCTCTCCCTCATCACACTGCGCTTATCCTGATAAAATCGGGCAGGCAATCAGTTACCTTGAAACAAACGGTTACCGGGTGAAACCCTCCCGTCACCTCAACTGTATCAATACTGATCCGGCAATTGCCGATAGTGAAAAGCTTCATGATATTCACGACATGTTCAGCGATACTTCCGTGCAGGCAATTTTCTGCCTGAGAGGCGGAGCCGGAGCTGCACGCCTTCTTGGCAAGATCGATTACCCCCTTATAGCCGCCAACCCAAAAATCCTGGCTGGCTATTCCGACATCACCGCGCTCTCCCTTGCCCTCTTCGCAAAAACAGGCCTGATAAGCTTTTCCGGTCCCATGCTTGCCACAGAACTCTATGCGCCAACACCCTACACTGAAGAACACTTCTGGGGCATGCTCACATCCGCAAACTATG
>SZXY01000001.1 GCA_005843805.1 Chlorobium sp. | reverse complement strand
ACCATCACCCCTTCAGGCGACGGCTTTACGATCAAAACCCTCAACGACAAGGTGGCGCCAATCATCGCTCGCAGGATTATCGGCGCCGACGGGGCAAACTCCAAAACTGCCGATGAGCTGCACTTTCCGCCCAACGAGCTGAAGGTGATTGCCATGCAGCAGCGGTTCCGCTACACTCCAGCCATCGAGAAGTTCAGCGATATCGTTGAAATCTGGTTTGACGGTGAGGTGTCGCCCGACTTTTACGGCTGGATTTTCCCCAAGGCTGATCACCTTGCCATCGGTACTGGCACGGAGGATAACCGGCACAACATCAAGGCGCTGCAGAAGCGGTTTGTGGAGAAAATCGGGATCATCGAGAAGCCCTATCTCGACGAGGCGGCAAAAATTCCCATGAAGCCCCGGAAATCCTTTACCCAGGAGAAGGCAATACTGATCGGGGATGCAGCAGGGCTGGTAACACCGGCAAACGGAGAGGGTATTTTCTTTGCCATGCGTTCCGGTAAGCTCGGGGCTCTGGCCATGATTGAACATCTGAAAAAAGGCTCGTCGCTCAGCAGCTATGAAAAGGAGTTCCGCAAGCTCTATGCTCCCATCTTTTTTGGACTCGAAGTGCTGCAGGCGGTCTATTACCGGACTGACCGGTTGAGAGAGAGTTTTGTGGCAATATGCGCGGACGATGATGTGCAGCAGATCACCTTTGACTCCTATCTTTACAAAAAAATGGTGCCTGCACCCTGGTCAACCCAGATGAAAATTTTTTCCAAAAACATCTACCACCTGGTTAAAGGCTCCTGAATGCTGCTCTCCTTTCCCAACTGGATCATCCATCTCTCCTCCGCCCTTGAGTGGGGTGTCGCCGCTGCACTTATCTTTCGGTACGGAAAAATAACCGGAAGGCGTGATATCCGACTTTTTGGCCTTGCCATGCTGCCACACTGGACCGGCAGTTTTTTTGTTCTGGGTTACCATGTTTCCGGTGACTCCATTCCGATACTGCTCGATATGTCGGAACTGATCAATGTCTTTGGCAGCGCAGCACTCCTCCTTGCGACCCTGAAGCTGCTGAAATCGACCAGCAAACCAGCCGTCGGGGGATTCACGGCAGCACTTGCAGCCATCATGATTGCCGGAAAACCACAATCATGGATGGGCGCAGATATTTTTGACACCATCCTGCAACTCTCAAGCGTGGTCTATATAACTTTCCTTGTGCTGCTCTTGATCGTTCATCGGCGTGACCGGACTATTTTTTCCGGACTGACAGTTGCAGGGTTCTGGTTTGTACTGGTCTTCATCTCCGTCACTATTTTCTGCATGTACCTTGCCACTGAAGTGAGAGGATATCCGACTCTTTCACACGACAATCTGCTTCACGGACTTGCCGAAAGCCTGCTGACCACAAGCAACCTCATGATTGCCATCGGCGCACACCGTAAAATCAGGGAATTTGAAAAAGGGAAGTTGAAATCAGCTCAGTGGTGAAGAATCCTTGCATACTTCCGGGCATCGGCAAACAGCTCTCGCGCTTTTTTTACCGCCAGGTCATGATCGAGTTCTGCCCTGCGGGCGAGATGTTCGTTATAGTGACGGAGAATCTCAAGCTCAAGCGCCTGGGCCACTCCATCTGACTGCCTGGCAAGTTCCTGCTCCCTGAGCAGCGGAACTGCCTGCTGCAGCTCATCGAGCGCTTTCAGCACACTGCCATTTGTTTCCGTCTTCACACTTTTCATGCTCACCTTGAGAGCATTGACGCGCTGTTCATACTCTGTGGCATAAACAAACTTTTTATCGCGCAGAAAATCACCAAACGACGCCATAAGCACCTTGCGCTCAAGCGGCTGCTGAGGCATTTCAGGGTGCAATGAACGGTAAATGGACGCAAAAAGAAAGATCATGCCTTTCTTGCGCAGTTCACTCAGATAGGGAGAATCGGCAGGTTCCGAAACCTCGATATCGGGCATAATACCACCACCGCCATAGACTTTTCGTTTTCCCCTGGTGTAGAATACCTTTGAGGCCTTATCCACTCGCGAAACAGGAAGCACCTTGCGCGATTCATGCCCCTTTACACTCTCTTTCTGGATCAGGCGACCCGAAGGAGTATAGTATTTTGCTGTTGTAAGCTTGAGCGTATTGTCGTAGGAGATTCGCTGGACAGACTGCACCAGCCCCTTGCCGAAAGAACGCTCCCCGATAATAACCCCACGGTCAAGATCCTGAATCGCACCGGAAACAATTTCTGCCGCAGAAGCGCTATCGCCGTTGATCAGAATGGCAAGAGGAAGAACGGCCTCAAGCGGAGGAGTTGCCGTTACATAAGATTTTGAGATCTCCGGCAACCGTCCCCGAATGGAAACAACCTCGCTGCCCTTGCTGACAAAGAGGGAGGTAACATCGACTGCAACATTGAGCAAACCACCGGGATTGTTTCTGAGGTCAAGAATAATACCTTTCAGCGTAATATGCTGCTCTCCAGCCTGCTTCAACAGACCCTGAAAAGCTTCACGCAGATCATCGGATGAATGTGTGCCAAAACTCTTCATCTCGATATATCCGACACCATCGAGAATGCCGGAAAAACTTACCGAACTCACCCGAACCTCCGAACGCTTCATCTGAAGAGAAAATGTGGGTAAGCCCTGGCGCTCGATACGAATCGAAAGAGGAGTCCCGGCAACCCCCTTGATCAGCTCCCTCACCTTGTCGAGTTCCATATTCTGCAACGACTTGTTGTTGATGGCGGCAATGCAGTCCCCAACATGGATTCCCGCTTTTGCCGCAGCATAGCCGTCAACGACCGAAGCGACATAAACCTTTCCATTAAGAGTCACAATAGTGAAGCCGATACCAACATACTGGCCGCTGGTCTGTTCGTCAAACTCATTGGAATCCGCTTCGTCAAGAAAAACCGTATAGGGATCGAGAGTGCTGAGCATGCCATCGATCCCGGCATACATCAGCTCGCTGACATTGAGTTTATCGACGTAGCTTTCTGAAAGCTCCCGATAGACTTCGCCCAAAAGATCAACACTTTTGACGATATCGAAATACTCCTTGTCCTGCGAGGATGTAACAGCAAAAGAGGGAACCGGTAACAAGCAGAAAAAAAGAAGAATCGCCATAAAACCCGGCACCTTCTGGCCCAGGGATACTTTCCGTAACCGGATTCCTTTACTCATGCCCAAGGCCCGGCATGGTTCACCTGAGAGCCTCTTCAAGTGCCGTTGCGCTGTCTGTCCGTTCGTCACGATACTTGATAATAACCGGAGTATAGATAGAAAGACCATGTTCAGCCGCAAACTCACCCTTGATCTTGCGAGAGCCTGCCACAACGACCGCCCCTGCAGGAATCACAAGCGGAGATTCGGCACTTTTTCTGTATATGGTGTTCCTCACCAGATCATAAACGGGCGTCGAGCCATTCAGAATAACCCCGGTACCAATAACCGCCCGCTCCCTGACAATGGTGCCCTCATAAATTCCACAGTTGCCCCCGACCATAACCTCATCCTCGATAATGACCGGCATGGCGCCAATAGGCTCAAGCACACCGCCAACCTGAACGGCAGCGGAAAGATGCACCTTCTTGCCGACCTGCGCACAACTGCCCACAAGGGCGTGGGAATCGATCATGGTTCCTTCATCGACATAGGCGCCAACATTGACATAAGCCGGAGGCATCATCACCACCGAAGGAGCCAGATAGGAACCATCACGCACCGCCGACCCACCCGGTACAATGCGCACATTGTTGTCCATCGTAATCGACTTAAGCGGGTAAGTATCCTTGTCGATAAAGGTAAAACCCGTTCCCTGCTCATCGAGCGACACATGGCGACCCTGCAGCCTGCCAAGACGCATTCCGAGCAGGATACCCTCCTTCACCCAGAAGTTTACCACCCACTCACCGTCAACTTTTGAGGCCGCCCGTACCAGCCCCTCATTCAACAACTGCTTGAAATGCTCAAACACCGTCCGTGCTTCAGGAATCTCCCAAAGTGCAGCAGGCCCAAGCGAAGAAAACCCGAGAATATCCTGTTTCAATGACTCATACTGTCCCATAAAATACACTCTACCTATTTATATATCACCGTACTCGGCGGTAATGTCCTTGTTGTTTTTTCTGCTGTAAAATCTGAAATCATCACTTCTGAGACTCTCGTCCGGCTTCACCTGCACAAAAAGCATGTGCTGGAGAAACCACTTCATCTCGGTTTTCAAATCGCTGTTCTGCAACGGTTCGACAACCGTCGGGCTGACATAGAGGTCAAGCTGCTGGAACTTCATAGGATGCTGAAGCGCATACTTCCTTAGCCACCGCTCAATCTGGTTGATGGTGGTAAAACGAGCCTGCACCACACCCGTACCGCCACATGCAGGGCACTGATCGCCCATACGCTGCATAAGACTTGGACGTATCCTCTCACGGGTAATCTGCATGATCCCGAAATCAGACATGGGCAGAATATTCGATTTTGCCCGGTCGTTGCGCAACTCGGTTTTCATCGAGTCATAGACCTTCTTGGCATTTTTCTGGTCAAGCATATCGATAAAATCAACGACAATGATGCCGCCAATATCACGCAACCTCAACTGCCGCACAATCTCCCGTGCCGCTTCGAGATTGGTTTTCAGCGAATTCTCCTCCTGCTCCCGTTTGGCAGCATAGCGACCGCTGTTGACATCAACAACCACCATCGCCTCCGTGTGCTCGATAATGATATAGCCGCCCGACTTGAGCCAAACCTTGCGCGAAAAGATCGACTCCACATCCTTGGCAATACCATACCCCTCAAACAGGGGAAGCTTGCCCTGGTAGAGACTGACATTCTTCACCATTTCAGGCGCCGCCCACTGGATATAGTTCAGCGTCTCCTTATGGATACTGACTGAATTTGCCACGATTTCACTCACATCGGATGTCAGCGAATCGCGCAAAACACTCGAAATAATGGTATCCTCCTTGAAAATCAACTGAGGCGGAGCCGCATCCTGAAGTTTCTCCTCGATCTGAGTCCACTTGGCCAGAAGCTTTTCAAGATCCTGCTTCAGCAGCGTCTCCTCCTGGTCTTCAGCCACGGTACGGATAATCGCACCAAACCCTTCCGGCAGCATGGAGCGCACCAGCTTTTTAAGGCGAGCCCTCTCCTTGCGCACAATGACCCTGCGCGACACCGCAACCTGGCCACCGCCAAAAGGCAGCAGCACCATGAAACGCCCTGCTATGGTAATATCGGAAGTAAGACGAGAACCCTTGCTGCTGATAGGCTCCTTGATGACCTGCACAAGAATCGAATCATTCGGCTTCAGCTTGCCAGCAATCATCTGAGTATAAGACTGCCGTTTTTCAGCCTTGGCCTGCTCATCCGCCGACGTCCTTTTGCCGCCGCTGCGAGCCGCAGCTTTACCATTCGAGCTGATTGCAGACTCAGACTTCGGCGCCTCATCATCGTCCGAATCATCCACACCAACACTCTCATCATCATCATCATCCTCTATCAACGCACGATAATCCTCATTGGTCGTACCAACATCGGAAAAATGCAAAAACCCGTCAGACTTCTGCCCGATATCGACAAAAGCCGCCTTCAGACCCTCGACAACCTTATGCACCCTGCCGAGATAAATATCGCCAATACTCCGACGGCTCTCCGGACGCTCTATAATCAACTCGGCCAGACGACCCTCTTCAACAAGCGCAACCTGTATCTCGTCACCGGTCTTGTTCATCAACAACTGCTTGTTCGAACTCTTCTTCATTCTGTAACTCTTTTATAATGGTAAGAACTAAGGGATTTTCCCCACTTGCAACATCTTAAACTCAATGGCCACCAGCCACCGACACACCCGCTTTCGGCTTGACCCAAAAGCATTTAACCGCAAAACAGAACTATCGGACACAACCACAGCCAACAGGCCCGCAAGCCAATTTACAAGATAAGAAATAATACAAGGAAACAGCAAAACCGCGCTTTCTGAGCCATGCAAATGCAAACAGAAAAAGAGAACTCGCTCAAAGTCAAAACAGGAGTGTTCACGATTCACCAATCGCAATCGAAAATGCCCCTGACCTGAAATTCTCACAATAACTCTTTGTAAAAAAAGTGAGCAAAACTCTTTATATTTTTTTTACAAACAAGAGATCATAAACAAAAAACAAGAATCCCAATGAATACCCTTAGTGCCGTCGATCTTAAGCGTCGAGGTATCGTTGCCATAGAAGAGGCACTTGCTTTGGGCCCAGTTCATATTCTTAAAAACAACCGACCAGCAGCCGTTGTTTTATGGGAATCTGAGTATCTGAAATTATTACAAAGGAAGTCGTCCTCGAATACCGTCAGAACTGCGGACTGGATTATGAATTTCAAGCCTGCGGGATCTCGCTCCAAAGAAGATATTGACAACCAAATCACGGAAGAACGCAGTTCCTGGGAGGGTCGGCGATTCTGTTTCTTGACAGCAATGTGCTTATCTACCTTATAGAAGGAGAGGCCTCACTTGTGTCACGGATTCGGCAAACCATTCAGAAGCATCTCATTTCTTGTCCAGACCTCATTATTGCCATAAGCGCTTTAACGTTGCTTGAATGTCGTGTTGCTCCCTTGCGAGACAATAACACCTCGATATGATCTCGTTATAATGATTTTTTTTCAACAGATAGTTTAATAATTGTTGATCTGTCACGAAATGTCATTGATATTGCAACCCGGATTCGTGCCAGTTTCGGATTAAAAACCCCTGACGCTTTACAGGCCGCTTGTTGTTTGTCACTTGAATCACCACATGTATTTTTAACTGAAGATCGTGCTTTCAGTAAAGTCGAATTGCTTTGTGTCTCTTCAGCCGTGACGGAGAAGTGACGATACACGCTCATCTTCCGATACTTGCCCCTACAAAACCAAACCCCATCCACCCCTCTTTCCGCTTGCAGTAGTTATATGAAGTTATGTACATTAAAAGAAGCGGTTTTTCACCACCGAATCAGGGCTGTGCATGACAGATAACGCTTCCCCATTGAACCAGACGCCGGAACAACGCGCCCGCGACAGGAT